>VXME01000061.1 GCA_009861545.1 Acidobacteriota bacterium
ATGTCCGCGATCTTGAAATGCCCGTGGTATTCGACCGTCAGTTGCGTGGCGTGTCGGAATCGAGCCTTCTCCGGAAAGTAGTCAACCGTCGAATCGAAGCGAGCGACCCGCTCCGATTGCAGGTTGGTGGCCGGTGCGTGCCCCGCGTAGATCGGATCCGCCGGCGCTGGTGGAGGTTCGGGCTCGAGACTGCACGCCGTGCCCGCGAGGAGAGCGAGTGCGGTGACCAACAGCATGGCGCTACGAAACGAACGCAGCAGGCGACGGAGGGCGCCCGACGTCATACGTCAGATCCGATCCTGTTCGACCTGGTGCTCGAGACGTGTGCGGAGCGCCTGGATCAGTTCCTCGAGGTTCGCATGCTGGTGCGACGCATCGTCGAAGTGCACATTCCACCGCATGCCGGCTGCGCCCCGGGTGACCTCTATTCGGACCCCGGGCTTTCCTCCGGCCGGTGCGGCATAGAAACCGTAACGTTCGAGCGCACGCTCGGTCCACGTCACGCCCGACGCATCGCCCGTCGTCGTCACCGGCCAGTGCCGGGGATGGCGTACGCGAAACGAGCCGCTCTGCTCGTCGAACTCCACATCGGCGAAATTGAAAGCGGCCTGAAAGGCGCCGCTCAGCACCAGCGTCTCGGGCATCGCGGTGTGAAGGGGTCGACCCTTCGGCATCAGCCAGATGCGGTCCGCGGTACGGAGGGCCAGGTCGAGGTCGTGCGTCGAGAGAAGCACGGCACAGCCCCATTCGTGTGCGGCGTGGCGCAGGAGCTGCATGATCTCGATACGGCGGGGCAGGTCGAGGAACCCGGTAATCTCGTCGAGGATCATCGCGGCCGGCTCTTGCGCCAGCGCGCGAGCGATCATGACTCGCTGCCGCTCTCCGTCGCTGAGCTCCACCACATGGCGCGCGCCCAGCTCGGTGGCGCCGACCGCTTCCAGCGCCTGCCCGACCATGTCGCGGTCGTGCGCCGCGAGCGTCCCGCCCCAATCGGTGTACGGCACCCGCCCGAAGGCGACCAGGTCATACGCCGTGAGCATCGGCACCTGAACGGGCTCGGTCAGCACGACCGCGAGGTGTCGCGCTCGGCTCGCCGGCGGCATGCCATGTACGTCGGCACCATCGAAACGCACCACGCCCTCGAGCGGAATCTGCAGTCCCGCCATCGTTCGCATGAGCGTGCTCTTTCCTGCGCCGTTCGGCCCGATCAGGCAGGCGAGCTCTCCGCCCCTGAGCGTTTCGTCGATCCGGCTCGAGACGGCCGTGCGCCGGCCGTTCACCGCGTAGCCCGGCACCACACCATCAAGCTGTAGCAGGGGCGCGCCGGCAGCATATGCTGACCGCAACACGGCAGGAGTTTACCGCCTCCGGCGCTTGATCCGGCGGCTCCTCCAACGAGTCGGCTCTCCGAGGCCGATGAGCGGCTTGGAAGGACCGCTCACCACAAGCCGAGCAGCCGCCACCACAGGCTTCCCGCGCCCAGCCAGATCACGATATTCACCACGCTGATGAGCGCCCCCAGCCGCCACCAGTCGCCGATCTCCACGTTGCCCGATCCGAACAGGATCGGCGCCGGCGCCGTGCCGTAGTGGGTCATCGACGCGAACAGGTTGCTGAAGAAGGCCAGCACGAGGGCGGCGAGGACGGGCGGCGTGCCGACCGCGATGGCCAGGGCCAGGAACGGGGCGTACATGGCGCTGACGTGGGCGGTGTTCGAGGCGAAGAAGTAGTGGACGTAGAAGTAGATCAGGCTCAGGCCGAGGAAGGACGGCAGCCAGTGTCCCTCGCCCAGCACGCCCGAGACGCGCTCGGTGAACCAGGCCAGCAGGCCCAGCTCGCCGAGCTGGGTGGCCATCATCACGAGGACCGCGAACCAGATGAAGGTGTCCCAGCCGTTGCGCTCCTCCAGGATGTCCTGCCAGGCGAGGGCGCCGGTGGCGAGCATCGCGGCCACCCCGGCCAGCGCCGTCGCGGTGGCGCTGACCCCGAGCGTGCCGCCGAAAATCCACAGCGTGAGGAGGAAGACGAACACGGCCAGCAGGACCCACTCGTCCCGCGACATCGGTCCCATCTCCCGTAACCGCTGCCGGGCGAGCTCCGGGGCCTCCGGCGTGTGCGTGATCTCCGGCGGGTAGAGCCGGTAGATGAGGAACGGCACCACCAGCAGGCTGATCACCCCGGGAACGAACCCCGCCACGGCCCAGAGTGCCCAGGAGATCTCCACTCCCTGCTGCGCGGCCAGCGACGCCGCCAGCGGGTTGGCGGCCATCGCGGTGAGGAACATGGCGCTCGTGATCACCACGCCCTGGTAGGAGGTGAACGTCAGGAAGCCGGCGATCCGCCGCTGGGTGCCGAGCGCGGCGTCACTGCCCAGCGAGACGCACAGCGACTTGAGGATCGGAAAGATGACGCCGCCGGCCCGGGCCGTGTTGCTCGGGATGGCCGGGGCCAGGACCAGGTCGGTGACGACGAAGCCGTAGGCCAGTCCGAGACTGCGTTTCCCCAGCAGGCGCATGAAGTGGTACGCGATGCGCGTGCCGAACCCGGTCTTGACGAACGCGGTGGCGATGAAGAACGCGGCCACCACCAGCCAGACCACCGTGCTGCCGAAGCCACCGGTCGCCTCCCCGATGGTGAGGGTGCCGGAGAGCACCGCGAAGGAGACCGATACGAACGCCAGCGCGCCCATCGGCATCGGGCGCAGGATGATGCCGACCATGGTGGCGACGAAGACGGCGAGGAGCTGCCACGCGCGCGGTTCGACGCCCTCCGGGGTCGGGACGAGCCAGAGCAGAGCCCCGACCAGAGCCACCGCTCCGAGCCTGGCGGCGTCCACGCGGACCGGGCGAGGGGATTGCCGTGGTGCTTCGTCAGCCATGCGTCACCTGCGCCGCTTGACGTACTTCCGAATCCGCTGCGGGCCGACGTCGGCGGCGTAGACGTTGCCCTGCCGGTCGGCGGTGATGCCCGATGCGCCGGAGATGCGGCGCTCGTCCTGGAACGCCACGTCGGGATCGGGAATGTAGGCGTGCACCGTCCCGTCGACGGCGCTGCCGATGTAGATGCCGCGCTTGAAGCCCGGGTTGTTGCTGGAGTTCGAGGTCGAGTCGGTGACGTACAGCACGTCGTCCTCGTCGATGAACATCCCGCTCGGGCGGCCGAACTGCTTCCACTCGGCTACGAAGGTCCCGTCCGGCTCGAAGATCTGAATCCGGCTGTTCGAGCGGTCGCCGACGAACACCCGCCCGCGGGTGTCCAGGGTGAGCGTGTGCGGCTGATCGAACTCGCCGGGCGCGTCGCCGGGACCGCCCCACGTCATCAGGAACGTGCCGTTCCGGTCGAACTTCACCACGCGGTTGTTCGGCCCGTGCCCGTCGGTGACGAAGATGTCGCCGTCGGCGTTGACCGCCACGTCGCTCGGCCGATCGAACGTGTCCTGCCCGTTGCCCGCGACACCCGCCTTGCCCAGCGTCATCAGGATCTCGCCGCTCGGGCTGAACTTGAAGACCTGGTGCCCGCGGCCGCCGGCCGGCATCCCGAGCACGGTGTCGCTGCCGTTGTAGTCGGTCCCCCAGAGGTTGCCCTCCGGGTCGATGTGGAAGCCGTGGGGCGCCGCGAACACCCCCTCGCCCCAACTGTCCAGGAGTGCGCCCTCCGGGCTGAACTTGACGACCGGCGGGTCGTCGTCCCGGCCGACGCAGGTGGCCGCGCCGGGCGGCCGGTTGTTGAAGCAGCGGTGGAAGACCCAGATGTTGCCGTCCGCGTCGCGGTCGACGCCGATGGTCTCGCCCCACTTCCCGCCGTTCATGTGCGACGGCAGGCGGGGCCACTCGTCCACCAGGGTGTAGGGGTTCGGGAGCGATTGGGCTGCTGCTCCGGCCGGCACGCCCAGGAGGGCGACGAGCACGAGACCGATCGTGGCCGTACGCACCGTCGATGCGGTTGTTGTGTCAGCCATGCTTCCTCATCCTTCATCACGCTTCGTCACGATGCGCGTCCTTCACCGCGCGCGTCGCAGGCAGCGCGGCCGACCGCTCCTGCGGGCCTCGCAGCCAGCGCGCACCCGGGCCTCGTCGTCGTCACAGCGATTCCAGAAACTCGAGCACCAGCCGGTTGACCTCGGCCCCCTGTTCCTGCTGCACCCAGTGCCCCGCCACGTCCAGCAGATGCAGGCCGCGCAGGTCGGTGCAGGCCTGTCCGTCCATCCGCTCCAGGGCGCCCGGCCGCTGGTGGATGCCCCAGTCCCGCGCGCCGGCGATGAACATCGACGGCTGGTCGATGGTCCGTCCGGCGAAAACCTGCAGGTCGGCGTTGATCCCGCCGCCGAAGATGGACGACACCGACTGCACGCTCCGGTACCACTGCAAGCCGCCCTGGAACCCCGTCCGCTCGTACTCGGCGCTGTAGACCCGCAGCTCGTCGTCCGGCAGCCACTCGCAGGCGGCGATCTCGGCCGCCGACGGCATGTGCTCGGCCACGGTCTCCGCCATCCCCTTGCCGAGGTCGAGGACGTAGTAGCGGGGTAGGCGCGCCAGCTCGGCGGCGGACCACTCGCGGAGCGGCTCCGGCCGGTTGCCGCTCCAGTCGCCGCTCTTCATGTGGTAGTAGGCGCGCAGAAAGTCGTGCACCCCCTGCGGAGCCCGCCACAGATCGTCGTTCGCTCCCCGCGTGGCGTAGAAGCGGCGGTAGTGGTGGCGCGGCGGAGCCAGGCTCGCCAGGCCGGCGTCGATGTCCGCCGCCGCGCCCGCCGGCCCGGCAGCGGCAGCCGCGTCGGCGGTGTCGAACGGCAGCGTCGCCGTTCCCCCGAACGGCGCGCTCATCAGCACGACGGAGCGGAACACGTCCGGCCGGGCGACCGCGCACCACGACGCGACGAGCGATCCGAAGTCGTGGCCGGCGAGGTGGACGTGGCGGTAGCCGAACGCCGCCACCAGGGACAGCATGTCGCGTATCTCGTTCAGCATGCGGAACGGGCGCAGATCGTCGTCGTAGTCCACGCCGGTGCCGTCGGTGCGGCCGTAGCCGCGCAGGTCCGGCGCCATGACGTGGTATCCGGCTTCCGCCAGCACCGGCATCAGCCGGCGCCAACTGTAGGCGAGCTCCGGAAACCCGTGCAGCAGGAGGACGCCCCCGCGCCCGCCCGCCTTCGATCCCGCTTCCAGCACGTGCATGCGCAGGCCGTTGACGTCGGCGACGAACCGCGAGCGGACGCCGGCCGGCAGCACGCCGTCTTCGTAGGGACCGATCTCGTTGGTCTGCGCCATCGCGCGAGTGTAGCGGCCGGCGCCAGCCCTGGTCGCGACGGTCCCCGAGACCTGGGTGCCGGGCGCGACGGCGGCCGTGGCGATTCCGGCGGCGGTGGCCTGCAGGAGTTGGCGTCGTGTGAGCGGCGAAGAAGGCATCGGCCGGATTATGTCACCCCCGGGCCGGGTCTCGTCCGGATGGTCGTGGTGATATCGCGCCCGTGTGCGGCCAGCGGCGACCGACGCCCCCGCTCCACGCGGGCGCGGGTGATATCCTGTCGCCATCTCGATCCGCGAGGAGGATGAAATGGGCGCAGGGAAGCTGGCGGCAATCGGTCTGATCATGGTAGTCACGGTGGGCTGCGGCGCAACGGCTCCGGAACCCGAGCCGGAACCGGCGGCCGAAGCCGCACCGGAGCCGCCGCAGTTCGCGGTCACCGGCGAGCACCCCTGCGATCCGGTCGGCGACGTGCAGTTCATCTGCGACATGGTCAGCCCCGAGGACATCGTGGTCGTCCCCGGCGCGGAGTGGGCCATCGTCTCCGGCGCCCGCGAGGGCGGCCGGCTCAACCTGGTCCACGTCGCCGACAAGGCCGCGACCGTGGTGTTCCCCACGCCGGACAGCGAGCAGCGGCTCGACGCCGAGGCCTATCCGGCGTGTCCCGGTCCGTTCGACCTCGCCAACCCGGACGTATCCCGGCTGCACGGGCTCTACCTCGAGCCAGGGGCGGACGACGTCCACAGCCTGCTCGTCGTCCACCACGGCCCGCGCGAGGCGATCGAGTTCTTCGAGGTGAATGCCGGGGATTCGCCGCCGAGCCTGGCCTGGGTGGGCTGCGTGGTGGCGCCCGACGGCGCCAACCTCAACTCGGTGGTCGCCCTGCCGGGCGGCGGCTTCGCCACGACGAACGCCGGGATCGGCGTCTGGGAGTGGCAGGCCGACAGCGGTTGGGAGGTGCTGCCCGAGAGCGAGGACACCGCCCCGAACGGCATCGAGGTGTCCGAGGACGGGCAGACCCTCTACATCGCCGGCTGGGCCGAGGAGAAGCTCACGCGCCTGTCGCGCGGCGTCACGCCGGTCGAGAAGGACGTCATCCCGCTTGGATTCCGTCCCGACAACCTGCGCAAGTCGCTCGACGGCTCGGTCATCTACGCCGCCGGCCACACCGACAGGGACGGCAACTCGATCACCCTGCCGCGGGAGCCGACTCTGGAGACGAGCAACGTGGCGGCCATCGACCCGGAGACCCTGGAGTTCGAACGGATCCTCGTGCAGCCCGCGATGAACGGGTTCATCTCGTCGACCACCGCGATCCCGATCGGGGACGAGCTGTGGCTGGGTTCGTACCGCGGCGACCGGCTCGCCTGGCTGCCGATGCCCGAGTAGCATGTGGTACGGAATGCGCTCGTTCAGGCGGTGGACTGCTGCCGAAGCCAGTCCTGTCGGTTCTTGATCGCATTCATTCCCTGGACTCTATCCGAGGGGCTCGGCGAGCGCCCACCGTCCCGCTTCCAGTAGCCGATCCCGCCAGGCGAGCCTTTCGAGCCAGGCGTCGGGAATCCCGCGCAGGCCGTAGAGGGCGCCCGCAAGCTGGCCCGTCACCGCTGCCACTGTGTCGGCGTCGTCGGCCAGGTTGGCCGCGAGCAACACTGCGTTGCGGAAGTTCCCGGCACGCGCGACCGACCACAGGGCGGCCTCCAGGGTGTGCACGACGTATCCGCTGGAGCGGATCTCGTTCCTGGGGCGTCCGCGCCAACTGCCGGCCAGGACCCGGGCAACAGCTTCCGCGCCCTCGAACGGTCTCCGGGCGAGGACCTCGGCTCGCGGCGTCCCGGCGATGCCGTCGGCCAGCAGCTCGGCGAACGCCCGGCAGGCGTCCACCGCTTCCGTAGCCCCGTGGGTCGTCCGGGATTGCTCGGCGGCGGTGGCCACCAGGCGCGGCCGGTCCCGCCAGAACCGGAGGGCGACCGGGGAGAGCCGCATCAGCGAGCCGTTGCCCGCGCTCCCGGGATCCGTCGAGCCGGCGAGCGGATCGCCGGTCTGCAGGTACCGGTCGAGTGCCGCGCGCGTGGTGTTGCCGATGTCGAAGCAGTACCCGCGGCACGAGTAGTCGCCGTCCCGCCACCACCTGACGAAGCGGTCCATCAGGTCACGAGGGTCGAGCGCCTCGGAGGTCGCCAGACTCTCGGCCAGCGCCAGCGCCATGGCCGTGTCGTCGGTCCAGGAGCCGGGAGGCAGTTCGAACGGGCCGCAGCCTTCCATGTCCTCAACGCGCGGCTGCGCGTCGCGTCGGCGGAACTCGAGCGTCGTGCCGACCGCGTCGCCCACTGCCAGACCCAGGAAGGCGCCGAGCGCGCGGTCACGGATGCTCTTCGGATCCTTCCGTGGAGCCGCTGACGCCCGCGGTGCACACTGCGCCACGTGCTCTTCCTGTTCGTCGGTTTGGATCGCTCCGGGCCGGACCTCTCGTACCCGGCGGATCGTTTCGTCAGGGCGCTCGCCCAACTCCACCAACAGGCGGGCGGCGATGGTCCCGGCGCGCCCCAGACCGCCACGGCAGTGGACGAGCACGTCGAAGCCGAGGCGCAGCCGGTCCCGGAGCGCCTCGCCCGCGACCGCCCACCCGTCCTCGAAGCCCTGTGCCGGCGGGGAGTGCCCATCCTCGATCGGCAGGTGCCACCACTCCATGTGCCGGTCGCGGACCTTCCCCGGGAGGCCGCGCACCGATAGCCTTTCGAACTCGTGCTCCTCGATCAGGGTGACCACCGCGGTCGCTCCCCACCGCTGGATTGCATCCAGGTCGATTTCGAGGTCGCGCGCCCAGGCCCCGGACATCCCGTGGGGATCGTGCTTGCCGGGGCACAGGGTGATGCCGATCCGGCCGTAGCCGTCGCCCGGCGTCACCGCGGCGATGCGGATTGGGCTGTCTTCGCTGCTTTTCGGTGTTGGCATGCAAGCGACTCCCTTCGAGGAGGATCGCCGGGGGGAACACTCCGGGAACACTCCCGCCATCGGCACCGGATGTTCGCCAGCGTCAGTGTAGTCCACGCAGGCTCTGCGTCGTACGCCGACAGTCGCTGACGAGGCTGTACCAACCGAGACTCGAGTTGCGAGGTCGGTCCGAAATTCGGAGATCCGCCGCTACGCGCGGGCGAGGCGCGGTTCGAACTGGAGACCGCGGGGTAGGATCGGTTCGGTCTGGGTTGGTGAACGGCATCGAAGGTAGCGAAGGGGGGTGCCCGACCATGTCCGTCAATGACGACGACCGCCTGCGTGGCGACAACGAGCGCCGCGTCGAGCGCATGAATGTCTGGATCGATTTGGCGGGCAGCACCCCGGACGACGACGATCACGCGCACATCCGATTCGTGTACTACTGGATCGCCTACGAAGCCGCTTACCAGAATGAGCATTCAAAGATTGAGGATGGGAAGGAGAGAGAGAAACTCCACCACAGGCTGGCGAAGCGCGATAGAGGGAGACTACAGGGGATCCTGCACGCGCAGAAGAAGAGTATCGTCAGCATTCTTGCGTTGCGGCAGGCACACCCTTCATTCTGGAACAGGTGGCGGGAAGATGCCGGTGTGAGGACACGCGAGGAGTGGGAGCGTGTTTTCGGAGAACGAGTTGGAGCGGCGGTAGAAGGTCTGGATGAAGCAATCCGTAGCGGCATCAAGAATCGCATCTCTGGAGCGCTCGACGGCCTGTTCAGAAACCTGAGTGTCGTCCGCCATCAGATCGTGCACGGAGGGAGCGC
This sequence comes from Acidobacteriota bacterium, assembly GCA_009861545.1. NCBI lineage: Bacteria > Pseudomonadati > Acidobacteriota > Acidobacteriota bacterium. The sequence continues at coordinate 9,002 of VXME01000061.1, forward strand.
CGGACGCAGGAGTCGAGGACGAACTCAGGTTACCTTGGGCGCCAAGCTGCTGCAAGCGTTCATTCCCTGCTTTCGCGACAGCATCGAGTCCGACATCGATCAGGATTGGGGCGAGCCGCCCTTCCCGCGCGTAGGGTCGGGACCGGATGAAGAGTGTCCGCCGCCGTGGCTGGAGCGGCGGTCTCAGTGACCGACTAGCCTGGGTTCGAGTTGCTTCGCGGGTAGCCGGAGCACACGGGCTGCATCCCTCGCGAACGCCGTCAGTCGCCGACTCAGGATGCTCACTTCTCGAACGCGTTTTCTTTCCTGAAGCAGCCGAGCCGCCAGCACGATTTCCGCGTGGTACCTCGATTCTCCCCTGACACCGGTGTCGACGAGCGGCGGGCAGGTCATGCGCCATGCACCGCGAAGATGGTGCTCCAGAAGCAGATCGAACCGTTGGCTGACCCGACTGCGAGGATTCCGGTGCAGCACGAACAGGAGTACGGCGGCGCGCTCGGCCATGGCCGCCATTCGTGGCACGACCGTTCTCGCCCGCCGCTCCAGGAAGTCGTCGAAGAAGGGATCGACGAGCAGCAGGTCACCCTCCCTGGCCGCACAGATGATCCTCCCGAGCGCGTCATAGCCGTCATGGCGGTTGCAGCCCGAGTCGGGGGCGGTCCCGGGAAAGACGTCGTCCAGCATCCAGAGGCTGCATGCACGCAGCCGATTCCGCCGCGCCGTGCAGGCGTCGCCGCTGAGCACTCGGACGTGACCCTTTCCGACTGCGTCTGCCGTCCGCCGGACCAGAAGGTCGCTGCCGTAGTAGCGCCCGTCATCGATTCCAGTCTGCGCCGTCCGCAGCGCGCATCCGGGCAGAGCGCGAACGCGTCTCGCGACCTCCGGGACGGGGCGTCCCCACGGTTCGCCGCCGAACGGATCCAGGAAGCGAAGCGTCATGCCCAGCTCGCACTGCCAACGCACAAACTCCGCGAGGACACCGTGCTTGAGCAGGTCGCCCGCATTCCCCATGTCGTACGGCAGTGTCATCGTGCAGGCCCTGCGTCGGAGGGCGCAAGCGGCAGCCCGTACTGTCGCAGGTCTGCACGGTGCATCACTCGTCGGGCGCCGCCGCGTGGGGCGTCGCCACCGTCATCGATTGTCTGCAGCGGATTCAGGTAGGCCAACAGATCGCCGCGGGTAACCGTGGGTTCATCGGCATCCTCCTGGTCACGCCACGTGTGCGGCAGATGGCGTATCGAGAGTCGCGACGCCGCGGATTCACTCCCGCGACCGGCGTGGGCCACGAGCAGCGCGTCGTCACGAACACACCCTACTACCGACGGCGAGTGCGTGTTGATGATTACCTGGCGAAGAGGATTGTCGGCATCGACGGGTTCCTCGACGTCAACGGCCAGTTCGTCCAGCAACTCGATGACGGCCGAAATGCGGAGGGGATGCATTCCGTTCTCGGGTTCCTCCAGGCAGAGCAGCCGTCGGCTCCTCGGATCGGACTCCATGACGGTGAGAGCGAGAAAGCGCAGCGTGCCGTCGGACAACGCGCTCGCAACGTGCTCGGTGTTCTGGAGATCCGTCATCACGATGCTCAGAAGCTGCCGCTTGTCGTCGACGTCCACAGCGATCCCTCGGACGTTCTCGACGAGTTCGGAGAGCCGGTTCGCGACCCGGGCGTAGACGTCCCGCTCTCCACCCGGGTGATCGCGTTGCGCCGCCTGCGCAAGGTCGTACAGCGTCGCCGCCAGGTGGGCTCCACTCGGTCCCATGCTGCGCGGCGCCGTAAAGCCGTCCGGCGCCCGGAGAGCCGAAGGCTCCAGTTGCAGTTGCGTCCATCCGGCCATTTCCTGGCGCGCGAGTACCAATGTTCGGTGCTCGGCGGCATTGTTTACAGAAGACAACATCGTGCGGGGCAGATTCGCAGCAGGAACCCGACGTGGGCGCCCGCCCCCCAGGCCGGCTACGCTGTCGGCATGCAGTGAGACGACCGGTTCTTCGTTTCCTTCATTCTCCGTCGAAATATAGGGGCTGGTACGGCGGCCCTTGACCACCGAGTCCCGCCAGGCCTTCTTGTGCGGGAAGCCGAGCCGGCTCTTCGCTTTGGAACGATTGATATGGACCATTCGTTCGCGGACGATCTCCAGAGCGCCCATCGTCCTGACGGCTGAATCCTGCCGGTATCGAAGCTCCAATTCGTACTGGAGGAACGTCATCGATGCCTTGGCCACCTGGCCGAGCTCGTCTTCGCCCTCCTCCGGTATCAGGAACTCCGCAGCGAGTCTCATCGTGTCGGTTACGTGGTCGCCCGCGCGCCGAAAGAGGCTCCACACGTCACCGCGCCGGGAATCTCCGCCTCGTACCGTCGACGCTGCTTCGACCAGGGGCTTGTCCGCCAGCGCGGCGAGAAAGGAGATCGCGTCGAATAGATTGGACTTGCCGACGCCGTTGGGCCCGGCAACGCAGGTGAACGGACCCAGCCGGACATCGATCCGGTCCAGATTCTTGAAGCCTTCTACCTGGAGACGCGTGAGCACTTCGTCGATTATAGGGCGTTCGCTAGTTCGCCTTTCACCCGATGTAGTCCCGCGATTCACGTCGCCAGGATCAGTGACACGGTGGCAGGACGTGCAGAATCCAGGCCCCTGCCGGCGGAGAACCAAGCGGATCGACACGCGACCCGTAGGGCCGGCCAGCGCGGGTTGGCGAACGACATCGACTCGGCCGCGGTCATCCCTCCTGGTCGGTGGCCGCTTCTCCCTCGACCATGAACCGCTCGAACCACGACCGCAGGTAGAGCTGCACCCGCAGGAAGTTCGTTGGCGGCAGGCTGCGGCTGTGCCAGCCGTCGGTCAGCCGGATCATCCCCGTCGGCACCTTGCGCAGCTTCAGCGCCCGGTAGTACTGCTCGGTCTGCTCCATCGGGGTGCGCAGGTCCCGCTCGCCGGTCATCAGCAGGGTCGGCGTGGTGACGTTGCCGACGTACATCAGCGTGGACCGCCGCAGGTGCTCCTCGGGGTCCTCCCAGGGGAGCTTCTCGAAGTTGCGGTACCAGCTCGAGCCGTCGGTCGTGCCGACGAAGCTCAGCCAGTTGGTGACCGGCGCCTTGACGACCGCGGCGGTGAAGCGCCCGGTGCGACCGACGATCCACGACGTCAGGACTCCGCCGCCGCTGCCGCCGTAGACGAACAGGTTTCGCTCGTCGATGTAGCCGCGCGAGACCACCTCGTCGACGCCGGCCATCAGGTCGTCGTAGTCCTTGCCGGGATAGGCGTTCTTGATCTCGTTGCCGAAGGCGCTGCCGTAGCCGCTGCTGCCGCGCGGGTTCGTGTAGAGCACCACGTAGCCGTTGGCGGCGTGGTCCTGGTTCTTGAAGTCGAAGCCGGCGTTGTACATCGCGTGCGGGCCGCCGTGGATGCGGAGGATGAGGGGGTGCTTCCGCTCCGGATCGAAGTCCGGCGGCTTGACGATCCAGCCCTGGATGTCCAGCCCGTCGGGCGACCGGTACCAGATCTCCTCGACGTCTCCGAGGCGGACGTCGGCGAGCAGTCCGGCGTTCGTGCGGTGCAGCGTGCGCATCTGCGCCGGCGCGTCGACGTCGAAGGCGACCAGGTCGCCGGGGGCGTGGTAGCCGGAGACGACGCCTACGGCGATGCCGTTGTCGCTGATCGACGAGACCGACAGCATGTGGTTGCCGTCGCTCACCGGGCGGACCTCGCCGTCGACCGACGCGAAGTGCAGGTTGCTGGTCCCTCTGAGCTGCGCGTTCAGGTACACGCCGCTGCCGTCGGGGGCCCAGCCCACGATGCCGGGACGCCGCCCCATCTCGGTGGCGATGACCCGGGCGCCCGAGCCGTCGGCGGCCATCACGTACAGACCCTCCTCGCGGTAGGTGTCGGTCGTGTGGTCCATGCCGGTGTAGGCGATGGCGCGGCCGTCGGGGGAGGGGACGCCATTGGCGTCCGGGCCGTCGCGGCCGGTCAGGGCGGCGATCTCGCGAGTCGCAAGGTCCACCCGGTACACCTCGGATTCCCGCCACGCGTACTCGGCATCCGGCTCGCGCAGGCCGGAGAAGACGATGCCCTTGCCGTCCGGGGTGAACCGCGGGTCGTCGTGGTGGAAGTCGCCGCCGGTCATCTGGCGCGGCGTTCCGCCGGCGGAGCCGACGACGAAGATGTGGCGATATCCGGCCGGCGTGTAGCCGGACCCGTCGCGCCGGTAGTTGAGCCGGGTGACGATCCGGGCCGGAGCCGTCCACTCGGCGCCCACCGGGGCCTTCGGCATGTCGATGACCCAGTCCGGGTCGGGCCCGGGCGGGACCACCGCGCGGAAGGCGATGGAGCCGCTGTCGGGCGCCCACCGAATCTGGGACGGCGGATTCTCCAGCCGCGTGATCCGGCTCTCCGCGCCCTCGGCGTCCATCCAGCGGACGAAGATCTGCGACCCCTGGGGCTCGACGGACCGCGTGAAGGCGATGCGGGTGCCGTCGGGCGACCAGCGGGCGCCGCCGCCCTCGGTGAGGAACCGGTTCCGGGAGCCGTCCGCGCCGACGACCCACAGCTCGGTGCGGATGCGATCGGCCATCGCGTCGACGAACCGCCGCTCGTAGACGACGGTCGCGCCGTCCGGCGAGATCTGCGGGTCGTTGACGGTCTCCCAGGAGAGATAGTCCTCGAGCTCCAGGTGGCGCTTGCCGGCGTCCTGGCCCGTCGCGGTTGCCGCTACGAGCAGGAGCGCGAGCAGTAACGCGCCACGGAACCGCCACGGGCCGTGCCGCTGCCGGTGTTCGGGTCGGAGCGTCCTCTCGATCGTCATGGTTCTCACTTCCTGCCGCAGCGGTGGCGTTGCCCGCAGGGCGTTTCGGTTCGAGTCTGGCAGTCTGCGAAGGCGCTTCCGGAGCGCGGATGCCTACTGCCGCGGCCGAATCACGATACGTGCGAGGCTCTGTGAATCGGGTGGAAGCTCCTCATCACCGGCCGGCATCCCGCTGACCGAGAGCATGTAGGCGATGACGTCGGCGTACTCCCCGTCGGTGAAGGAGGCCGGGTTGTCCTCGGGCATCGTCAATCGGGTGTACTCGTACAGGGAGGCCAGCGAACGCCCGTCCCACTCGCGGAGGAATCTCGCCCGCGCCAGAGGGGGCGTGGAGCGCATGTCGGGATCGTCCGGCGCGCCGTTCAGGCGGCGGCCGTGACAGAAGCCGCACCCGCCGGAGTATGCCAGCCGGCCCCGCGCCGCCTGCGCCGCGGTGAAGACGCCGTCCCAGACCGACGCCACGGGCACTGCGTCCGCGGACGTGTCCGCCAGCGCGGCCGCCTCGCCGGCCGTCACCCCGCCGAAGTCGTTCGTCCAGGCGTTGCGGACGTAGGTGGCCAGCGCGGACGTCTCGGCCGCGGTCAGGGTGGGAAACGGAGGCATGTTCCCGGAGCCCTCGCGCAGAACGCCGACGATTCGCGCCGCGTCCGAGAGGCGGTCGTTGCCGTTCAGGGCCGGAAAGGTCGGTGGGCTGCCGTCTCCCGCGGGCCCGTGGCACCGGGCGCAGCGCGCCTCGTAGAGCTGCTCCCCCTGCCCGAAGCGCGCCGCGTCGTCGACCTGCGCCGCGCCGGCGGTCGTGACGCACGCGATGAGAACACAGCCGAGTACCAGACCGCCGACCACGGAGTTCCGCATCGGACTGACTCCCTCGTCTTGTCGGCGCCGGCGATCAGGACCAGATATCGGCATCCGAAAGCTCCACATCCTGCGACAACTCGGCGCGGATTGTCGTGTCGGCCTCCACCGCGCCGTCGAAGCGGAAGGGAACGTAGCCCTTCCCCGACACGAAAAGACGGTATTCGCCCGCCGGAATCCGCAGTCGAGCCACGCCGCGCTTGTCGGTGACGGTCCGATACGGATGCGCCACCACCCGCGCGCCTTCGACCGGGGACCGGCTCTCGGCGTCCCTCGCGACGACCGTCAGCAGGCATGCCGGTGCGGCTACGACCCGTACGTGGAACGAGGCGCTGCCGCCGGTGTTCGCGCCGCTCGCATCGTTTGCCGGCGCCACGGCCTTCCACGCGTACAGCCCCTCGACATCGGGGGCGTCCAGTTCAACCTGCGCGTGGTGGAGCGCGTCGGTGCCCGGCCACGGGTCGTCGCCGACGGTGGCCGTCGCCCGCTGCTTGCCGTCGTGGTCGTGCACCTCCACCGTCCAGCCGGCCGCACTGCGTTTGCCGGAGCAGGCGACCCCGAGTCTGACGGCGAAGCGCTTCCCGCACTCGATCGCCGGCGGCGTGTCCCAGACGACGACGCGCGTGGCGTGCGGCTCGGCGGCGGCAGCGCCGTCCGGCGGCGTCGGGCCGGCGCCGGGCGGCTCGCCGCCCAATGCGTCGACGCCACCCGCGCCGCTCGTGCGCGACGCATCGTCCTGCTGGATCATCGGCTATGGCACGTCCGGTCGGATCGACCTCGTTCGCGGCGCGACTATCCCTGCTCCGGCGGTTTCTTCGCGGCATGCGTGCCGGCGATGTAGCCGTGGACGTGGCCCTTGCCGAGGCCGTGCTTGTTGAATCCGCCGACCGCCTCGCCGCCGGCGTAGAGGCCCGGAATCACCTCTCCCTGCATGTCCACCACCTGCTGGCGGCCGTCGACCCGCAGGCCGCCGTAGGAGTCGTGCCAGATCACCATAATGGACAGGGCGAAGAACGGCGGCCTGTCGATGCGGAACATCGGGGCATCCGCGTGGCGCTCGAATTCGGGATCGGCACCGGCGTCCACGCAATCGTTCCACTTGGCCACGGTTTCGGCCAGGTAACGGAGCGGCACCCGCTGGAACTCATGTCCGGCGGCAATCTTCTCGGCCAGCTCCTCGATGGTGTCGGCCTGGAAGAAGTAGCCGTTGTCCGCCACGTAGGGATGGCGGAGCTCCCAGCCGGTGCGCTCCACCGCCTCCTGGTCGAAGACGGCCCACAGCGGCCCGGAGTGGTAGTCCGGCGCCTTGGATCCCTCGTTCATGGCCAGTGCGGCGTCGAGGCCGTGGTCGTAGTCGTACGACTCCCGGACCCACTTCTTCTCGCAGTTGCGCCAGTCGAGCGGCTTGTGGTCGAGCCCCTGGCCGGGGGCGGCGCCGTCGCCGGGGTACCGGCTGCCGCCGGGCCGGGCGGGCAGACGGACCTCGTTGAAGAAGCGCTTGCCGACCTGGTTCACCGCGATGAACTCCTCGAAGCCGGCGCTGCCGACGTTGACGCCCGCTGCCTTGCGGAAACCGAACGTCGGGTGGCCGGGCATCATGGTCGTATAGGCGTCCTTGGTGCCTAGGCGTGTGGAGATGTGGAACGTCGTGGGATACGACAGGTTCTGGTGCATGCCGGCCAGGTTGGCGCCCACCCGCAGGCCGGCGACCAGCGCGCTGGCGTCCTGGCCGTGGGGCCCCTGCAGGGCGACGCCGCTGGTCGGGAAGGCGGGCTCCCGCATGGCGGGGTAGAACATGCTGCGAACCTGGGGATTGCCGGCGTGGCCGCCGCTGGCCAGAATGACGCCCCGGCGGGCCCGGATAGTCACCGTCTCGCGCCGCTCGTCGACGTTGCCGTTCTGCCAGAAGCTCTGCAGCAGCTCGCCGGTCTCGGGGTGATGCCGCGGCGAGTAGTGGGCCCTGATGCCCACCACCCGGCCCGCGAACGGCTCCTCGCGAACGAGGTCGGCGAACCGGCGGTGCAACATGAACTCGACGCCTTTCTCCCGCGCGGAGAACTCCAGGCAGCGGGAGAGGGCCGCGCCGTTGCTCACGGCGTTGGGCCCGACGACGCGGCGCGCGTCGTTCATCTGCTGCGGCGCGAACGCACTCGAGCGCTCGAGATCGGCGACGCCCGCATCCTCCGCGGTGATCGTGCCCGCCTTGATGTCCGTCTTGTCGCCGAGCATCAGGAAGCAGCGCGCCCCGCGCGCCCGCGACAGGCCGCCGCCGCCGTGCGTGCCGCTGACGCGCGTGAACCGGACGTAGTTGTCGATCATGAACTGCCGCGTGGCCGGGCAGTTCTCGGCCCACGCGCGGGCGAGCTCCCGCTCGTTGTAGCGGTAGGGGCTCTGGCCCTTGGGATCGACCACCGACCAGTCGGTGATGTCGGTGAACAGCAGCTCGACGCTGTCGTCGAGCTCTTCCGGCTCCTCGGCGGGATCGACCGTGATCAACCCCTCCTTGTCCTTCTCGCCCTTCCTGTCCCGCTGCTGGACCGGGTCGCCGCCGCCGAGCGACACGAAGGCCCCGCTGTGCAGCATCCGGCCGCCGAGGTCGAAGTTCTGGTCGACCACCAGGACGCTGGCCCCGAGATCGCGCGCGCGAATGGCCGCGGTCAGGCCGGCGCAGCCGCCCCCCGCGATGACCACGTCCACTTCGTAGTCCCAGGCCGCGTCCTCGGCGCCCGAGGCCGATTCCTGCGCCTGCGCCGAGCCCGGCGCCAGCAGTGCGCCGGCACCCAGCCCCGCCACGGCCCCGGTCCTGACGAAGTCCCGCCGGCTGACACCGTGCTCGTTCTCTCGCTCGAGATGTGGATCGTCGCCGTCGCTGGTGCGCTTCTTCGCCATCTCTGGTCTCCCCTCACATCGCCTTCGCGCGCTGCCTGCCGAAGACGCACTACGCCGGTATGTCGAACGGGGCCGCGGCGTTGCCCCCCGGGGATCGCGATGCGGTCGGCGTCGCTCGGTCCCGGGGTATCGAGGACATGGTCCACGACGTCAGCGGTTCACGATACCACCGGCCGGAGCAGCGCCGCCACGAAAAACGCGGGCGCTCTGTACTCGGCGGTTTCGCCCCGCTTCGGAGTCTAGTTGGCGTGGCGGACCAGTGTCTGACGCCAGAGCCCCACGGGCTCGCGGGCGCCGCCGGCGTCCTCGAAGACGATCGGACGCGTCTCGAGGCGCGAGCCGTAGAAACGCTCGTTCGCGTCCACGTCCTGCCGGATGGTGCTGCCGTTGATCGTGATGCCGGCGAACACGCCCCGCGCCCGCGAGTAGCTGAGGATCTGGGCGCTCAACTGGAGGTCGGTCGCCGCCGCGGCGTTGCGGCCCACCGGGCCGGCGGCCAAGCCGGCGTCGACGCCGATGGAGAACTGGTTGCTGACGAGGTTGTCGAGCCCCTCGGGGACCATGATGACCAGGATGATGTCGCTGCGCTGGACGCCGATCTGCAGCCCGAAGCTGCCGCCCGTGAGGGTGAGGAAGGCCGGGGCCGACCAACTGTCGCCGCTGCGTGCGCTCAGGACGCCCCTGCCGCGCATGCCGCCGAAGCCGAAACCGGCGCGCGTGGTTCCGGGAAACACCGCAATTCCCTGGGCGCGCTCCAGGATGGCGTCGGGGATGGCGCTGTCGTCGGCGGCCATGATCGCGTCGAGCACATCGGCCGCGCGCGTTATGCGCTCGGCCTCTTCCGCGCCATCGTCCTGGGCCGCAGGGCGGGACGTCTGAAGTACGACGACCGCGATCATCAACGCCACGACGGTGAGGAACTTCTTCATTACTCCAATCATACCCCGTGGAGCGAAGCCTCCTGGCCGCGACGACGGGAGGCTCGGGTTATCGTTGTCTACCAGGTCGGCAGCTCGGGGACCACGATGCCGGTCGGACTGTACTCGAGGGGTTCTCCCGGTTCCGCCGCCAGCAGACTCACCAGAAACGGATAGAGGGCTTCCATCCGGAACGACTTCGACGCGGGTTCCCAGGCGGTCCCGTGTCCGTTCGCGAAGCCCGCCGCCGCCAGCGGTCCCTCGAGAGCGGCGACGTCGGTCACGACATGCAGCGCGACGTCGTTGCCGCCGTGGCCCTCGGTGATGAACGGCGGCTGGTGGTCGCCGAAGATCAGGGCGACGAACCCTGGTTCTATGCGCTCTCGAAACGCTTCGAGCAGCAGCTCCCATTCGTAGGCGACGGTCACGAAGTAGTCACGCTGCCAGCCCTGGGGAATCGTCAGCGCAAGCTCCACGTAGTCGGGTCGGGTCTCGATGAACGAGGGTTGCGGTTGTTCCAGCTCCGCGACGTCTTCCGTGATGCGGGGCGGGGATTGCCAGGGGAAGTGCGTGGACACGGCGAAGAAGTGAAACAGGCGAGGCCGGGGATTCCGGTTCCAGTGGTTCTCGAACGCGTGGTCCAGCGCCCACTGGTCCGGCACGTGGCCGAATCCGTAGACCCGGCCGTCGTAGGAGAAATCCCGCCGGATGACGACGTCGTCGTAACCGTACAGGTCCTCCGCCCATGTGGCGCCCGGTTGCACCGCCAGCGTGTAGTAGCCGTGCCGCTGCAGGTAGGAAATCAGGTGGGGATAGCGGTCGGCCATGCGCTTCCAGGCCCAGTACATCGAGTGGCTGCCGATCCGGATCCCGCTCAGCGCCGACGCCGTGCTCATCCAGGACCCGCCGCCGTGCACCGGTGCGGTCGCGAAGCGCGTGAACAACGGGAGCCGCAGCGCGTTCAGCTCGCTTCGCACCCGGCGCATCAGCTCCCGCCGCGCAACCAGGTAGTCTTCGTCGGCCCACAGCGCCGCGCCGTACGACTCGACCTCGAAGAGATGGATGTCGGGTCGGCGCACCGGAGCCGTCTCGGCCAGGCGATCCGCCGCCTGCACGACGGAGCCGTTCAGCGTCTCGATGGTGGCCGCCACGGCCCGTGACCGCTCCCAGTTGTAGTACGCGTGCTTCGCCTGGAGCTGAACGATCGGATCGTCCCGCGGGACGCCGAACCAGAGGAGCGACAGCAGGCAGTAGGCGTTGGCCATCGTGTACCCGACGGCCGCGCGCCGCGCATCGAGAGCGGCGCCCCAGCGCCAGACGGCATCGAGATAGCGCGCCAGCAGCAGTCCGAACCCGGCGACCGCGGCCAGCAGGACGAAGAGAACCAGGACATCCGCCAGGCCCCAGGCGTCGCGCACGAAGATCCAGGCGCTGTCGAGCATGAGCACGTCGTCGACCAGGGTGCCCGGCCGGCCGAAGAGGTCGTGAATGAAGCCGCTGTAGGTCATGAACGCCAGGAGCCCGGCGTAGGCGAACCATGCGAGCGGCAGCGCGGTCCGGCGCCACCCGCCGGCGAAGCGGCTGGCGAGAACCAGTGACGAGAAGATGAGAATCCAGTCCGCGCTGACCCGAAAGATGTCCAGGTTGTGGCGCCGGACGAACAACTGCATGACGTACTCGTAGGTGCTGCGTCCGATCCCCGGCCATCCCCAGTCGTAGTCGCCGCGGGGATGTCCCAGGGGAAAGAAGGGCCAGAAGTGGTTCTCGTCCGACACGAGGAGATAGAGGGGGACGAAGAGCAGCAGATTGAATGCCGGGAACCCGGCTGCGACCAATGCGCCTGTCGGGATCCGTCGGTACATCCACGAGGGCACGCGGAGCGTCAGGTGGATTTCAGGAATGGACGGCCTCCCGCAAGCTGCAGTCGAAGCTCACGACTATACATCGCGGCGGTGAACCGTACGGACGACGCAGTGTCGGGATCCCGCTGGGTTTGACCCGCGGGTGCAGGCCGCCCGTCGCGGTTGCTTCTCGCTCAACTCGAGATGCCGTCCGCTTCGGCGAGCCGGGTGCCGGCGGGAGGCCCGCACACCGCCGTCCTCCTCATTCACTCTGCGCCGGGGCCTGCTCCCAGACGTAGGGCCGCCCGGTCACGTGCCGCTCGAACCAGTCGAGCTCGACGTTCATCTTGAAGAGCTGGTGCCGGAGCTCGCGCCAGCCGTGTCCCTCGCGCGGCGCGACGTAGAGGTGCGTGGGCACGTCGAGGCTCTTGAGCGCGCGATGCATCTCGACCGACTGCGGCATCGGCACGCGCAGGTCGTCCTCGCCGACGAGAAAGATCGTCGGCGTGGTCACGTTCGACACGTGCTTCAGCGGGGAGTGCTCCCAGTAGAGGTCCGTCGGGGCATCGACCTGCCAGGGCGTGCCGCCGAACCACGGCGTCCGCTGGCTGCGCGTATCACTCTGCGCGTACATGGAGATCCAGTTGGCCGCGCCCGCTCCCGAGGCCGCCGCCTGGAAGCGGTTGGTGTAGGTGATCACCTTGTTCGTCATGTGACCGCCGCCGCTCCAGCCCATCTTCGCCATGCGCTCGCCGTCGACGAGGCCGGCCGCGATCAGGTGGTCGGCGCCCGCGATGACGTCCAGGTGGGCGTTCTTGAAGTAGCCGCCGACCATGTCCCGCAGGAACGCGTCGCCGTAGCCGGTGCTGCCGCGATAGTTGGGCTGCAGCACGGCGTAGCCGAGCGCGGCCAGCACCTGGATGGAGTTGGGCGGCGCCCCGAAGCCGAACTTGTCGGAAGCCTGCGGCCCCCCATGGGTCTGGATGACCAGCGGATACCGCCGCCCCTCCTCGTAGTCGAGCGGGTAGAACAGCAGCCCTTCCACCGTGACCCCGTCGGCGGATGTCCACTGCGCCTGCTCCTGCCGCGGCAGCCGGAAGTCCTCGCGCAGGTGCTCGAAGACGCGAGTCACGCGCGTCGGCGTCGCGCCGGCGCCGGTCCCCATCAGCCAGACGTCGCCGGGGTTGTCCGGCTGGCGCAGCGTCAGGATGTGTCGGCCGGCCGCCGTCTCGAGCTTCCAGGACCCGATCGAGTGCCGGCCGTCGGTCAACTGCTCGGCCTGACCCGTCGCCGCATCCAGCCGGAACAACTCGCTGTGGACGCCCATGTTCACGACCGCGAAGACCGCATCCCCGTCGGCCGACCAGGCCGCGTCGCTGAGCTCGTAGGGCAGGTCGGGAGCCAGGACCCTGGCCGGGCCCCCGTCCGCCGGAGCAAGAAAGACGTTGCTGTTGTAGTACTTCTCGAACCGCTCGTTCGCGCGGGACAGAAACAGCACCCGTGAGCCGTCCGGGGACATCTGCGCCCCGGATTCCGGCACGGCGTTGCTGGTCAGCCGGCGCGGGTCGCTCCCATCCGCTCCCATCACCCAGACCTCGCTCGCGTCGCGATACTCGAGCACCGGATTCGGAGCGCGATGCAAGGCGATCTGCATGCCGTCGCGCGAGAGGTCGTAGTCGACGATGGAGTAGTCGCCTCCGGTCACCCGTTCCGCTACGCCGGTCGCCACCGTGACCGTCCAGAGATGACGGTGCTGGAAGTTCTCCTCGAAGGCGTAGACGTCGTCCTTCTCGGCCTCGCGGGCCTGCTCCGCCGGCGACTTCTCGTCGGCGGCGAGAAAGTAGATGCTGTCGCCGTCGGGCGACCACGCGATGCTCGAGACCGCTGTCGGGTGATTGGTGAGCGGACGCGCCTCGCCCCCTTGATTGCTCAACAGGTGGATCTGGGTGGCATCCGCCGCGCCGCGCTCCGCCAGAAACGCCACCTCGTCGCCGTCCGGCGACCAGCGCGGGCTCGTCTCGCCCTCTTCTCCCTGGGTGAGCTGCACGGTGTTGCCGCCATCGGCGTCCGCCCGCCAGATATGGCTGATCGCCCGGTTCGTCTTCCAGTCTGCCTCGGCGAGCACGTACAGCACCTGACGGCCGTCGGGAGACAGTTGCGGATCGCTCAGGCGGGGCACCTCGAGCAGATCGACCAGCGTCATGGCTCGCTGTGCCTGCCCCTCCGCCGTGCCGCCGAGGATCAGGCATGCCACCGGGAGCGCCACAAGCATTCGCAGTCGCGTCATCTCGCACGTCCTTTCAGAACCACCGGCACGGCCTCGACCATGGACGATGATAGTCTGCCAACCGAATGGGTGGCTTCGTTCAAGACATCAGGTTGGCGTTCCGCGGTCTGCTCGCGAACCGCGGGTTCTCCGTGGCGACCCTGCCGACGGTCGCCTGTTCGATGAGGCCGACGCGCAACGTGGGGCCGCTCCGGTCGTGGTCCTGGCTCACACCACGTGGCAGGAACGCTTCGGCGGCGACCTGTCGAGGTTCGCGTCCGTTCGCTGGTGGAGCAGATGACCGCGACCGTGCGTCCGGCGCTCCTGCTCCTGGTCGTCGGCGCGGGCCTGTTTCTGGCGATCGCCTGCGCCAACGTGACCAATCTGTTGCTCTCGCGCGTGGGCACTCGAGCGCGCGAATTTGCGACTCGCGCGGCGCTTGGCGCGGACCGCTTTCGCTTGCTGCGGCAGGTCGTTACCGAGAGCGTCGTGTTTTCGCTGGTCGGTGGAATCCTGGGCTTGTTCCTGGGGTGGGTGCTCGTTACCGCGGTTCATTCGTTCGCTCCCGAGGACTTCCCGCGTCGACATGTGGTTTGTCGCCGCGGGTGGCTTCGTCGCGGTCTTCGTCGGTTCGATCGCGGGGGTGCTCCCCGCGCTGCGACAGACCGGCGGCGATGTCGTCAGCGCGATGCAGGTCGGCGGTGCCCGCAGCATGGGTAACGCCGGTCGACGTTTGCGGGAGACCCTCGTGGTGGTCGAAGTCGCCCTGGCCATTGTCCTGCTCGTGGGTGGAGCGCTCTTCGCACGCAGTTTCCTCACGATCCTGCGTGTCGACGCCGGATTCGACGCCGCCAACGTTCTGGTCGCCGATATCCACGTCCCGGAGGGAAGTCACCGGACTCGGGGGGAGGAGCTCGCGGTGGCCGCGCTGGAGCGTCTTCGCGAGGCGCCGCGCGTGGTGGCAGCCGGCGCCGGCAACATGACGCCCCATGGCAGCCGCCTCTACAGCTCGGGATTTCGGCTTCCCGGCATGACGCGCGACGGAGAGCCGCTGGTCGCGACGGCGCTGCACTCGGTGATCACGCCGGGCTTTGTGGAGGCACTGAACGTGCGGCTGGTGGCGGGGCGCTTCCTGACCGAAGACACGACCTCGCCGAGCATCGCCATGCTGGTCAACGAGCGCGCCGCGGCCATCGCGCCGGCGGAGGTCCTGGTCTCGGAATAGTGGTCGCGCGAACCGTCGAGAGTGTCGGGAGGAGCCGATGTTGAAGTGGAAGCTGATCGCCGCACTTGGTCTGTCATTCGGGGTCGCCGGCGTCGGCTGGGGACTGGCCCAGCAGCCGCGCGAGCCCGGCTTCTTCGAGCTGCGCATCTACACGACGCTGCCGGGGAAACGGGATGCGCTGGCGGCGCGGTTCGGGGACTACACCACCGGGATCTACGAGCGGCACGGGATACGCAACGTCGGCTACTGGCTCGCGACCTCAGGCGATGACGCCGACCGCACGTTCGTGTACATGCGGGGGTATCCCTCGCGTCGCGCGCGGGACGAGCGACTCCCCCGGGCGCACGCCGACCCGGAGTTCGGCGAGATAGTGACCGCGGCGGAGCGCGACGCCGACACCAGGCTGATAGAGTCGGTGCGGTCCCTGGACCTCGTTCCGACGGACTACTCGGCCGTCAGGTGGTGAGGCCGCCCTGGCGTCGACGGTCGGCGCCGCCGTACCTGCTCGGGACGGCTGGACTGTCGCACTATCGCGTCGAGCGCCTCGAGCGCGAGCCCACTTGGGCCGTCTGCGTTTGGCGTGGCGACCCGCCGCCCCGGCTACGGCACGATTTCGCGAACCGTGTCGCCGTTCTGGTCCAGAAACTGGATCCCGGCCTGACCGTCGGGCGAGACCGCCAGCACCAGTCGGTTCCGGCCCTCGGCGTCCATCAACTCGATGGTCGCGTTCCCGTCGATGTCGCGGCCTGCGAACATGCGGTTCGCCGTTCCAGGCTGCCTACTCTGCAATGCGACCGAGAAACTGGTGAAAGTAGTAGCAGAGTCCGTCCGGCGCCACCACGAAGAAGACCTGGTACTTCTTCCCGTCGCGCTCGTCCACGCGCCAGTTGGGGGTCTTCACGCCGTTGGCTTGCAGCTCGTCGCGGGCCCGGTGGATGTCGCCGACCAGAATGGCGGCCCCCTCCTGGCTCGGGTCGCCGCCGTTGACGGCGAATCCGATGCGGACGCCGTCCCGCGCCATGATGACGGTCGGGCAGGGGGCTATGCGCCGCTCCACCTCGACGAGGCCGAACCTGGCCGCGTACCATTCCGCGGCCCGATCGATGTCCTCGACCGGTAGCGCCAGAACGTCGTCGGCGAAGGGAAACGCCGCCTTGTAGAGCCCGAGGGAGGCCGCGTCGTCAGCCATCGGGACCGATTCGGTGACGCGGCGCGGCCTCTTCCGTGGGAGCCGTTACACCCCGGACAGCAGCGGCAGGTGCCCCGTGCTGTCGCCGAACTGCTCCACGCGCACGCCGAACTTGGCCATCAGGCTGAGCGACAGGTTGGCGAGCGGGGTGCCCTTCGGATACACGAGGTGGCGATTCCCCTGCAGGCCGCGCTCGGGTCCGCCTACAACGACCACCGGGACGTCGTAGTTGTTGTGGATGTTGCCGTCGCTCATGCCGCTGCCGTAGAGCACCACGGTGCCGTCGAGCAGCGTGCCGTCGCCGTCGGGGATCGACTGCAGCCGGTCCAGGTAGTAGGCCAGCGCGTCGACGTGGTAGGTGTTCAGCTTCGTGAAGTCCTTCATCTTGTCGGGGTTGTTCCCGTGGTGCGACATGGAGTGGTGCGCCTCGGGCAGCCCGATCTCGTTGTAGGACCGGTTGATGTTCTCGCGCGCCATCATGAACGAGGTGACGCGGGTGATGTCGGCCTGGAACGCGAGCACCTGCAGGTCGAACATCAGCTCGGCGTACTCGCGGAAGGTCTCCGGCACGCCCACGGGGCGCTCGGGGACCGCGAAGTCGGTGTTGGTCGACTCGGCCCGCGCGATGCGCTGCTCGACGTCGCGGATGGAGTCGAGGTACTCGCCGAGCTTGGTGCGGTCGTGCCCGCCGAGCCGGCTCGACAGGGCCGCGATCTCGCGGGTCAGGCCGTCGAGGATGCTGCGGTCCTCTTCTACCCGCAACTGCCGTTCCTCGGCGGTGTCGCCGGTGCCGAAGAGCCGCTCGAACACGAACCGGGGGTTCGTCTCGGCCGGCAGCGGCATGGTCGGCGTCTTCCACGACAGCGAGTTCATGTAGGCGCAGGCGTAGCCGTGGTCGCAGGCGCCGACGACGTCGTTGCGGTCGACGGAGACCTCCAGCGACGGCAGCTTCGAGTCGCGGCAGATCAGCTCCGCGATCATCTGGTCGACCGTCGTGCCCGCCTCCACGTCCGCGCCCTCGGTCTGCTTCGGGTGCACCGAGCTCATGAACGCGGGGGCGGCGCGCGGATGCTGGCCGCCGGTGTCGCCCTGGTCGGTCGCCGGGTAGTTGTCCAGCCCGCTCAGGATGAGCGTCCGCTTGCGGAACCGCTCCAGCGGCTGCAGGATGGGGGAGAACTCGAACCCGACGCCCTCGGTCGGCGGCGTCCAGTCCCACATGTTCATGCCGTTGCCGACGTAGACGGTCGCGAACCGCGGCGTCCCCGGGGCGCGGGCCGACATGGCCGGGACCATCGCGTCGAGGAGCGGCAGCGCGAGCGTCGCGCCCATGCCGCGCAGGAAGGTTCGTCTCGGCAGCGCCTGCTTCGTGATCAGCATTGCGTCTCTCCCGTGGATCCTGCGTCAGATTATCACGGTCCCGCCCACAGGCGGGAGATCGGAACCGCATGGAGGCGGTCGCCGAAGCTCGCGCAGGTCTCACCGTCGTAGAGGACGACCCCGCCGGCGAACCGTGCGCCCGCGGCTCCGGCTGATTGCAAGGTTCATGGCCGGCTGATTGGAAGGCTACGGCCCGGCCAATCGAAAGCCCACAGACCTCCGGCACGTTCGATCCTCCATGCAACAACAGGGGTGGCTTGACGATCGCTACGCCGTGTGGAATAAACGCCGGGGTTCGGCCCCGGGCGTTGGCCGGTTCTCCTGACCGGCACCGCGCGCGGAGCCAAGAGGCAAGGTGTGAGGACGGGGTGACCACGGGACGGATTGTTCGGGATCGCATCTCGCGTGCCGACCTGGCGCGCATGGCCGAGGACCAGTTCGGGGACTGGATCAAGGCCGTGGTCGACGTGTCGCGCGGAACAATGGCGATCGGTGGGGATCTGCACGCGGACGACGAAGCGACGCTCCTCGCGGATGGATCGCGCCAAGCGGATCTCTGGGGAATCAACCTCTATCCTGGAGAGAGCGGGTCCGACTGGATCGAGTTCGATTCGCTGATCAACCTGCGCCCGAGCCAGGGCAACCGTTCGCGGGACGTCGACGACGAAGAGATTCGGGCTCGCATCCGCGCGGTGGTCGAATCCCTGGTTCCACCGGAACGAGAGAACCCGTCGTGACCAGAGTCCTGCACAAGAAAGCTGCCGACGAGGGCTGGGTGCGGCTGGAGCTGGTCGAGCAGCTCGGGAACGTGGGCAGCGAGGTGGACCGTGCGATCAAGGCTCACCAGACCGGCCGGGCCGCTCGGTTCGAAGGCGCTCTCGACCGGGCACTGGAACTGTTCGATCTGACCGCGGCCGACCCCCGCTGGCGGGGCCACCGTTGCCAGGAAATCCTGCGGGCACGCGAGGAGTTCTGCCGCCTGTTCTTCGACCCCGACGTACGGCCGGATTCGGCCAGTGGGCTCAGCCGCTATTTTCTCGGTTTCGCGTGGGCCGCCCGGGCCATGCACCATCGCCGCGAGTCCAACTGATCGCTCGAACTCCGATTCCTTCCTGGCGCCCGCGTGTTCTCGCTCTCGATTCCTTGCCAGCGCGCTCGATGGCCGGCTGAACGGTCAGTTCGTGCGGTCCTGCGCCGTCCGCATCCGGAACGGGGTGCTCTCGACGACGCCCCGCACCAGTGCCGCGAAGCGGTAGTCGTCGTCCTCCGCGTCGCGCATGATCTGCCGTACGGTGGGCATGTCGGTGGCTTCGAGGCCGCGGCCGAGGGCGTACGTCAGCAGCCTGTCCACCGCCGTCGTCAGGAAGTCGTCGGCGTGGCTCAGCAGCAGGGCGCGGAGCTCGGCCGGACCGTCGAACGTGGTGCCGTCGGGGAACGCCGCCGACGCGTCGATGGGCAGCCCCGAGGCGTAGATGTCGCGCCACTCGCCGATGGCGTCGAAGTTCTCGAGCGCGAAGCCCAACTGGTCCATCTGGGCGTGGCAGGCCGCGCAGACCGGGTTGGCGCGGTGCAGCGCCATCTGCTCGCGCATCGGAAGCACCTTGCGCGGGTCGCGCTCCTCGACGAGGTCGGGCACGTCGGGCGGCGGCGGGGGCGGCGGCGTGCCCAGGAGGTTCTCCATGATCCACTTGCCGCGGATGACCGGCGACGTGCGGTTCGAGCGCGACGTGCCGGTGAGGATCGAGCCCTGCCCGAGCAACCCGCGGCGCACGCTGTCGGGCGGCAGGGCCACGCGCCGGAAGCGCTCGCCGTGAACACCCGGAATGCCGTAGTGTCGGGCGAGCCGCTCGTTGAGGAACGTGTAGTCGGCGTCGAGCAGGTCGAGCACGCTGCGGTTCTCGCGGATGATGCTCTCGAAGAACAGCTCGGTCTCCTGCTCGAAGGCCTGCCGCAGGTTGTCGTCGAAGTGGAACAGCAGCTCCGGGCTCGGCTGGAACCCCGCCACGTTGCGGATGTGCAGCCACTGGCCGGCGAAGTTGTCGACCAGAGCTTGCGAGCGCGGGTCGGCCAGCATCCTCTGCACCTGCCCCTGCAGCACGTCCGGGTCGCGCAGCTTCCCCGTGACGGCCAGATCCAGCAGCTCGTCGTCCGGGATGCTGCTCCAGAGGAAGAACGAGAGGCGCGAGGCCAGCTCCAGGTCGGATATGGGGTAGGGCGTACCGGGCTCGACGGAGGCCGGCTGGTCCTCGAAACGGAACAGGAAGCGCGGGCTGACCAGGATGCCGCGCACGGCCAACTCGATACCCGCCTCGAAGCCGCCCCGTGCCGCCCCGTCGCGGTACAGGCCGAGCGGGATCCGGAGGTCGGCGTCGGTCACCGGGCGCCGCCAGGCGCGCCGCGCCAGCGTCGAGATCACGGTGCGCGCGCAGGGCTCCTCCTCGGCCGCGGCAGCCGGCGTGCAGACGAGCAGCCTGCGGCGGCTGGGCGAGTCTCCTACGGTGGCGGTGTCGGGAAGCGGCCCGGTGACCGCCACGCTGGAGACGACCGGCTCGCCGTTCGGGGCCCGGTACGGGTCCCGGCGCAGGTCCGGATCGAACAGGTCCTCGACGTAGGCGGAGGTCTTGGCGGTGAAGTACACCCGCACGAGGCGCGAGCCGGCGGACACCGGCGCCTCGAATCGCATGCTCTCCAGGATCAACCGGTTGCGCTCGTTGCCGCGCACGCCCGGCGGGCGCTGCACGATGCCGGTCCAGACCCGTTCGCCGTCGATGCTCACGTGGAGCTCGTGCGGCTCGCCGGTTACTCCTTCGAAACCGCCGGCGACGCCGCTCTCCTTCGGCCGCATCTGGAACTCGTATTCGCCGTCGGCGGGGAAGTAGTAGCGGAAGGCGGTGCCGCCGCGCGATCCGAACGGCAGCGCGTCGCTGATGCGCGTGCCCTGATCGCGGTCGGTCGGGACGAAGAAGGTCTCCGGCGCGGGCATCCCCCGCGGCCGGCCGAGCGCCGTCTCCGCGATCCGTGCGGCGGCGCCCAGGTAGCGCTCGGTGAGTGCCGACGACAGGGTCAGCGCATCGGCGTTGTTGTCGAAGCCGTACGCCGCGTTGTCGGCGGGCAGCAGCGCCGCATCGATGTCGACCGCGAGCAGGTCGCGGATGGCATTGCGGTACTCCGTGCGGTTCAGGCGATGCAGGGTGGGCCGGCCGGGGTCGGGGCGGTCCAGCGCGGCGCGGTCCAGCGCGGTCTCCAGCCACGCCACCACGGTGTCGTAGGTCGCCGCGTCCGGGCGCGGCCGTCCGGCCGGGGGCATCGCGCCGGTCCGGAGCTTGCGGATAACCGCTTCCCATACCTCCGGGTGCTCGCCCGCCCGGGTCATGTCGAGGACGTCGAGAGCGAGTCCGGCCGTCAGCGTGCGCTGGTTGTGGCAGGCGAAGCAGTAGCGCTGCAGGACGGCGCGGGGAGCCGGCTCGCCCGCCGTCGTGACGGTAGCTGAAGCTGGCCGGCGTCCGGCGCTCGGCGCCTGCCGCGCCTCGGCGGCCGGCGTCTGCGCCCCGGTGCTCCGTTCCGCAACGCTCCGGGACTGCGGCGCCGCGTGCAACGGGACGTCGTAGGCGATGGCGGCGAGACCGCCTGCCAGGCCCAGCACGAGCACCGGAGACAGTTGCCGGAGTCGACGCGTCGCCGCCGCCGCGTTCAGGCCCGTCATCGCTTCAGCAACTCCTCCGGTATGGCGGCCGCGCAGGGCGCCGGACACTCGATCTCACTGGCGCCGAGCTCCCGCAGCAGCACCGCGGTGTGGGGATGCGCGGCGAACGAGTTGCCGTACTCCACCCCGTCCGCGACCTGCAACGGCGTGCGGCCGTCCAGGGCCACCACGTCCAGCTCGGCCCCCTTGTCGAACAGGTACTGCACCACGCTGTTCGCGCCCCTGTACGCCGCCGCGTGCATCGCCGTCTCGCCGACGTCGTTGACGTCGTTGACGTCGGCGCCCAGCTCCTCGACGAGGAGTTGCACGGCTTCCAGCACCTGCGCCTCGCTGGCGCGGTCCTGGTTCGACGCCCAGGAAATGCCTGCCGCCGCCATCAGCGGCGTGATGTCGTCCTCGGTGTTGATGGTCGGGTCGGCGCCGTACTCCAGCAGCAGGCGCAGCACCTCGACGTCGGCGGACTTGGCGGCCAGCATGAACGCCGTGGCGCCGGTCATGTGCCGGCGGTACCGCGCCCCCGACCAGCGCGGTTCCTCCATCGAGTTGCGGCCGTTGACGTCCGCCCCGTAGGCCAGCAGCGAGCGCAGGACGCGCAGCCGGTCCAGGTTCACCACGATGAACTGGTCGCTGATGTGCCAGTTCGCCACGTGCACCGCCGCCTGCAGCGGCCGGCCGAAGATGTTGCCGCGGACGATGCCCTCGGACTCGCGCTCGCTGTACCCGAGCTTGCGGATCACCAGCGGCATTGCTTCGGCACGCATGCCCTGCACGGTCAGCCGCGTGGAGCCGCCCTCGGCGTTGGGGTCGGCGCCCGCCGCGAGCAACAGGTCCACGAGGTTCTCGTGCCCGTTCACCACCGCCACGAGCAGGGGAGTGGCGCCGTCGGGACGCGACTCGTTCACGTCGGCCCCCGCCGCGAGCAGGGCGCGGACCGCGCCGATGCTGCCCTTGCGAACGGCGAACAGGAGCGGCGTCGCACCGCTGTTGGAGCGCGCGCGGATGTCGGCGCCGAGGGCAATCAGGGTCTCGACGACCGGGACGTGGGCCTCTGCCCCCGCCCACATGAGGGCCGTCTGGCCGTTCCAGGTCTCCCGCGCGTTCACGTCGGCGCCGGTGTCCGCCAGCACCTGCACGGCATCGACCTGTCCGGCCCGCGCCGCGAGCATGAGCGGCGTCTCGCCGGCGTTCACCGCCTGCCGGGGATCGTTCGGGTCGACCCCGGCGGCCAGCAACTGCGCGATGACTTCCGCGTTGCCGTTGCGCGCGGCGAGGGCCAGTGGCGTCACGCCGAAGTCGTTCGCCGCCTGGACGTCGGCCCCGGCGCGAATCAGTGCCGCGGTCGTCTCGGGATCGTTCCGGTACGCCGCCCAGTGCAGGGCTGTCGCACCGTCACCCTGCGTCGCGTTGACGTCCGCGTCCTGCGCGAGGAGCGACCGCACGGTCGGCGTCTCGCCGCGTTGCACGGCGTCGGCGAGCAGGGCCTCCTGGGCCGCGGCACGGGGAGCCTGAAGGGCGACCCCGAGACCGACAGCAAGAAGCGAAGGCGCCAGCCGTCGGACGAGCGAGATTTCTGCCCGCATCATGCTTGTCCCTGATGGTCGCCCATACTACTACGCGCGGCCCGCTTCCGGCATCGCGATTGCACCCAATCGGTGCTACGATGCGGCTGGCCAGCCGTGCGGCTTCCGGCCGGCCGCCGTCGTTCCTGAAGGGAGGGGCGGCCATGCTCGTGAAGCAGATGGAGCAGCGTTTCGACAACGTCGAGGGTCGGGTCGACAGGATCGAGCAGATTCTGCCAACCCTGGTAACGAAGGGCGACCTGCAGGCGGCAGTCGAGCCGCTGGCGACGAAAGCGGAGCTGCGGGCGGCCATCGATGCCGCAGTCGAGCCGCTGGCGACGAAGGCGGAGCTGCGGGTGGCCATCGATGCCGCAGTCGAGCCGCTGGCGACGAAGGCGGAGCTGCGGGCGGCCATCGATGCCGCGGTCGAGCCGCTGGCGACGAAGGCGGAGTTGCGGGCGGCCATCGATGCTGCGGTCGAGCCGCTGGCGACGAAGGCGGAGTTGCGGGCGGCCATCGATGCTGCAGTCGAGCCGCTGGCGACGAAGGCGGAGTTGCGGGCGGCCATCGATGCCGCAGTCGAGCCGCTGGCGACGAAGGTGGAACTCCGGGATCTGCGGACGGGAGTCCTGGCGCGCGTCACGGAGTCGGAGGAGCGCATTCGAACCCACTTCGACGTGGTCACGGAGAGCCTGCGGGACGACATCAAGCTGATCGCCACCGCATTTGAATCGCTCGCCCGGCGTGATCCGTAGCCGGCTGGAGAGGCCGCTGTCGGAGGACGACCGGCACCGCGGATTTCCGTCCGGCCGGGGTCCACGCGACCGTGCCGCCGCGCGATGCGATCCACGCTGCCGTCATGCTCCGCACGGAGGTGCGGACGATCGTCAGCTACGATCGGCACTTCGATGAACGCCCCGGCATAAGTTCGCGTCACGCCCGGCGACGCGCCGATCCAGGTCACGTCATGACGATCGCCACGTGGAACGTCAACGGATTGCGGGCCCGGCTGGATTTCGTGCGGCACTGGCTGGATGCGCGCCGGCCCGACCTGGTCGGCATCCAGGAATTGAAGCTGACGGACGACGAGTTCCCGCGGCAGGCGTTCGAGGACGCCGGCTACCGCGCCGAGCCATACGGCCAGAAGGCGTGGAACGGTGTGGCGATCCTGTCGCGCGAACCGGTCCGCGTCGTGTGTCGCGGGTTGCCGGGGCAGGAGGAACTGGGCGCGCGGCTCCTCACCGCCCAGGCCGGCGACCTGTCCTTCACGACCGTCTACTGCCCGAACGGCAAGTCGGTCGACCACGCCGACTACCCCCGCAAGCTGGCCTGGTTCGAGAGTCTGCGGCGCCACTTCGGCGAGCAACACGATCCGCGGCGGCCGACCGTGCTGTGCGGCGACTTCAACGTCGTGCCGGCCGCGATCGACAGTTGGGACGAGGCGGCGCTTCACGGGAGCATCCATCACACCGACGCCGAGCGGGCGCGCGTCCGCGGACTGCTCGACTGGGGGTTCACCGACCTGTTTCGCCATCACCTGCCGGATACGCGGGCGTTCTCCTGGTGGGACTACCGCGGCGGCGCCTTCCACCGCAACCTCGGCCTGCGCATCGACGTGCTGCTGGGCACGGCGGGCGTGGTGTCCCGCCTGCGGCGGGTCGAGATCGACCGCGACTACCGCAAGAAGAAGGACGGGCTGATCGCATCCGATCACGCCCCGGTCATCGCCGAGCTGGCGTGAGTGTGCGCGCGGCGCCGGCGCGCTGGCGGCAACGGACGCCGACGCGCGACAATCTCCGGCATGGCCGCACCCCTGTTCGACCTGCTGCCGGCCGGCGAGGCGTCCAGCGACGATCTGCTGGACCGCTTTCTCGACTACGTCGACCGGTTGGGCCTGACGCTGTATCCCGCCCAGGAGGAGGCGATCCTGGCGCTCCTCGAGGATCGGCACGTCATCCTGAACACCCCGACCGGCTCGGGCAAGTCGCTGGCCGCGTTCGCGCTGCACTTCGCGTCGCTCGCCCGCGGTCGGCGCTCGGTCTACACGTGTCCCATCAAGGCGCTGGTCAACGAGAAGTGGATGGCGCTGTGTCGCGAGTTCGGCCCCGACAACGTGGGCCTGGCCACCGGCGACGCCACCGTCAACCGCGACGCCCCGCTGCTGTGCTGCACGGCCGAGATCCTGGCCAACATGGCGCTGCGCGAAGGAGAGCACGCGCCGGTGGACGACGTGGTGATGGACGAGTTCCACTGGTACGCCGACCGGGACCGCGGCGTGGCCTGGCAGGCGCCGCTGCTGACCTTGCCGCAGACGCGTTTCCTGCTGATGTCGGCGACGCTGGGCGACGTGACGTTTTTCGAGCAGGAGCTCACCCGGCGCACCGGCCGGGAGACGGTGACCGTCACGTCGAGCGAGCGGCCGGTGCCGCTGGAGTACGCCTACTCCGAGGACCCGCTCGCCCACGCCGTGGAACGGTTGGTGGAGGCGGACCGCGTCCCGGTCTACGTCGTCCACTTCACCCAGAAGGACGCCGCGGCGAGCGCCCAGAGCTTCACCAGCCTGCAGATAGCGACGCGTCCCGAGAAGCAGGCGCTGGGCGCCGCCATCGCGGACGTGCGCTTCTCGACGCCCTACGGTCCCCGCGTCCGCACCTGGTTGAAGCACGGCATCGGTATCCACCACGCGGGCCTGCTGCCGCGCTACCGCGTGCTCGCCGAGCAGCTCGCCCAGCGGGGCCTGCTGAAGGTCATCTGCGGCACCGACACGCTGGGGGTCGGCGTCAACGTTCCCATCCGCACCGTGCTTTTCAGCCGCCTGTCGAAGTACGACGGCGAGAAGACGGCGGTGCTCTCGGCCCGCGACTTCCACCAGATCGCGGGCCGCGCCGGGCGCAAGGGCTTCGACGAGCGCGGCTACGTGGTGGCGCAGGCCCCCGAGCACGTCATCGAGAACCGGCGGCTGGCCGCGAAGGCGAAGGCCGGGAAGAAGGTCGTCCGCCGCCAGCCGCCGCGCAACTTCGCTCCCTGGGACCGGGCCACGTTCGAGCGGCTCGTCCGCGCCCGACCGGAACGGCTCAAGTCACGCTTCGCCGTCTCGCACGGGATGCTGCTCAACGTGCTGTCGCGCCGCGGCGACGGCTGCCTCGCGATGCGGCGGCTCGTACGCGACAGCCACGAATCCGACGCCGCGAAGCGTGCGCACCGGCGCCGCGGCTGGCAGCTCTTCCGGTCGCTGGTGGCGCGCGGGGTCGTCGAGATCGTGCCGCGCACGCCCGACGGTTCACGGGTGCGGGTGAACGTCGACCTGCAGGACGACTTCTCGATGGACCAGGCGCTGTCGCTCTATCTCATCGAGGCGATCCCGTTGCTCGATCCCGACGTCGAGTCCCACGGGCTCGATCTGCTCACCCTGGTCGAGAGCATCCTGGAGAACCCGGACGCCATCCTGCGCCGGCAGCTCGACAAGCTGAAGGGCGAGGCGGTGGCCGAGATGAAGGCGGAGGGCCTCGACTACGAGGAGCGCATGGAAGAGCTGGAGAAGCTCGAGCATCCCAAGCCGCTCGCCGACTTCGTCTACGAGACCTTCAACGACTTCGCCGACCGGCACCCGTGGGTCGGCGAGGAGAACGTGCGGCCCAAATCCATTGCGCGGGAGATGTTCGAGACCTTCCTCTCGTTCTCCGACTACGTCCGCGAGTACGGCCTCGAACGGATGGAGGGGTTGCTGCTGCGGCACCTCTCCAGCGTCTACAAGGTGCTCCGGCAGACCGTGCCGGACGGGACGAAGACCGACGAGGTCGTGGAGATGGAGCTGTATCTGCGGGACCTGGTGCGCCGGGTGGATTCGAGTCTGCTCGAGGAATGGGAGCGGATGCGCGATCCCGACTTCCAGTCGGTGCCCACGGACGAGTCCGAACCGGCCGTCCCCGGCCGTGACGAGCCGGCCGACGTCACGCGCGACGAGCGCGCCTTCACCGCCGCGATCCGTACGCGGGTGTTCGCCCTGTTGCGCGCCTGGTCGATCGGCGACGACGCGGCGGCGCTGGAGATACTCGATTCGGAGAACGACCGGGACGGGCGTTCCTGGACCGCCGAGCGGCTGGCGGGGGCGCGGGAAGCGTTCACGGCTGAGAACGGCGGCCTGCGCCTGGACCCCGAGGGCCGCAACCGCCGGCACACCTACACGCAGCCCTCCGATGACGGCGCCACGTGGCGGGTCGAACAGATGCTCGTGGACACCGAGGGACACAACGACTGGGTGGCGGAGATCGAGGTGGACCTGGCCGCCTCGCGCGCCGCCGCCGAGCCGGTCATCCGGTTGCTGCGGTTGGAGAGTCTGACCTCGTAGTGGCGCGCCCCGGCGTCGGGATACCGCCCGGTCGGGATCCGTGCGCGCCCCGGTTTTGAACGTCGAATGGAATCGATGCGGTGGGTTCGAGTCCGGTGAAGCGCACCGTTAGAATGGAACCATCATGCCTGGACTATTCCGATTTCGGACGTTCACCGTCTTCGTCGCCTTCGCCATCGCGCTGCTGGCCGTCCCGGATGCGTCCGCCCAGCGCCTGACCGGCACCGAGAACGGCGAGTGGCGCTACCTCGGCGGCGACGCCGGGCACACCCGCTCGTCGGCCCTGGACCAGATCGACGGCGGCAACTTCTCCGACCTGGAGGTGGCCTGGATCTGGCGGGGGGACAACTTCGGGCCCAACATCGACTACTTCAACCGCTCCACGCCGATCTACGTCGACGGCGTCGTCTACACCGTGTCCTCGCCCCGCCGGCAGGTGGTGGCTATCGACCCAGGCACGGGCGAGACGCTCTGGACGTTCCGCGAGCCGGAGTCGGTCCGCCACCTGCGCTCGCCCCGGCAGGCCTATGGCAAGGGGGTGGCCTACGCGGAGGTCAACGGCCGCGGGGTGATCTTCGTCACCAGCCCCGCCTTCTTCCTCTGGGCGCTCGACGCCGAGACCGGCCGTCCGCTGGAGAACTGGGGCAGCCCGATCCCGCTCGACGGCTTCCCGCAGTCCGGCGGCCTCGACCTGATTCCGCCGCTCGTCGAGGACTGGGGACGCTGGCTGGACCGCGCCGCCAGCTACGACCCGGGCTACGGCATCCCCCGCGAGCTGGGCATGGTCACGAGCTCCGCACCGCCTATCGTCGTCAACGGGGTGGTCGTGGTGCTCGTCGGGCACCAGCCGAGCTACGGGCAGACCCGCATCGAGAACGTCCCCGGCGACGTCATGGGCTTCGACGCCGCCACCGGCGAGTTCCTCTGGAAGTTCCACATGATCCCGCGTCCCGGCGAGTTCGGGCACGAGACGTGGCACAACGACGCCTGGCAGTGGTCGGGCGACATGTCGACGTGGGCGCCGGCTTCCGCCGACCCGGAGCTCGGGCTGGTGTACCTGGTGACGAACGCGTCGACCGTGCAGAGCTACGCCGGCCACCGGCCGGGCGACAACCTGTTCGGCGGCTGCGTCCTCGCGCTCGACGTCAGGACGGGGGAGCGGCGCTGGCACTTCCAGATCCACCGCAGCGATCAGTGGAACTACGACCTGCCGACCGCGCCCATCCTGATGGACCTGACGGTGGACGGCGAGCGCATCCCGGCGCTGATCCAGAACACGAAGCAGGGGCTCGTCTTCGCTTTCAACCGGGAGACCGGCGAGCCGATCTGGCCCATCGAGGACCGGGAGGTCATCCAGACGGAGGTGCCCGGCAACTACACGTCGCCCCGGCAGCCGTACCCGACCCGGCCCGAGCCGCTCGATCCCATCGTCCGGGACGGGCTGACCGAGGAGTTCGTCATCGACTTCACCCCGGAGCTCAAGCAGCGGGCGCTGGATATCCTGAGCCACTACCGCATCGGCGGGCTCTACGTCCCGGCGCTCCCGGAGAATCACACGAACGACTTCTTCAACAACGTGGGCTGCCGCGGCGGCGGCAACATCATTCCGCACCCGCCGGTCGCGGACCCTGCCACCGGCCTGATGTTCAACTCGCACCGCCGGACGTGCAGCGCCCCGTCGTTCATGCGACCCACCGGCGGCGTCGATCAGGACAACCCCGACTACGCGCGGCCCGGCCCCGGGGGCGCCACGCCCAATTCGACGCCCACGACCGGCACGACGGTCGTCGCGTGGCTGCCGGGCGGCTTCCGTCGGCCCACCCCCGAACAGGAGTCGTTCGTCTCGGTGACGGGTCTGCCCACCATCGACGGCCTGCGTCTCTACAAGCCGATGGACAACCAGCTCTCCGCCGTGCAGATGAACACCGGCGAGCGGGCGTGGTCGCTGCCGGTGGGCGAAACGCCGCAGGTCATCCGCAACAACCCGCGGCTGGCGGGGCTCGACGTCCCGAACTCGGGGGGCGCCGGCTTCTCCATCCAGATGGTCACCGGCGACCTGCTGGTGCAGACCCGCGCGCTCAGCGAGGGGACGCGGCAGATCGTGCCGGACGCCCCGCTGCTGCTGCACGGCCGCGACAAGCGCACCGGCGAGGTCCTCGGCAGCGTCGAGCTCCCGGCGCCCGGGCAGTACGGCATGATGACCTACCTGCACGAGGGGAAGCAGTACATCGTCGTGCAGATCGGCAGCATCCAGACCGGCTTCCCCGGCTCGCTTGTGGCCTACGCCCTGCCGTAGATTGACATCTGTCAACCCGATGCACCCGGCAGTCTCCAGTGCATGGGCCAGGCCGTCGGCGCGGGCTTCGAGTTTGCCGAGCCAATTGAACCGACGCAACGCATCACGGTGCGTGGCATTCCGGGTCCGCAGCGGAACATCGCTGTCCAACCGGTCGGTGATCGGGCACTCCGCATTGCCAGTGGCCGGGGCCGCGATTTCCTGCCGTTGGCAATTCGGAATACCCGATCCGTGATCGCCTGGACCGCAATCTTCCGCTGATAGCGGCACCCTCGTCGTTGCGGAGCCGGAACTCCCTGCCGCCATCGACTGGAAGCTCGATCGCCTCCCACCGCTCCTGTTGCCCGGCAGCCGGCACTGCGACGACTGTCGCAAGGACGCCAAGCACGGCCATCGCTGTAATGATCACTCTCACGGCGCTACGCCGTCTCAGGGAGCCGGAAGACGCAGAGCACGTTGCCTCGCGGCGGCTGCCGGATTTCCGGCGTGACCATCCGATTCGCCTTCAGCCGGGAGACGGGCGAAGCCGATGGTGACAGGGGCCTGCTGGTGCAAACCCGCGCGCTCAGTTCATGGTTGTCGCACGCGGTAAGATGAGACATGGACGCCACCGCCTGGACAGTCGTCGGGGCCGCCATCGCGATCCTCGTCGCGATCGGCACGGCGTTTCGGAGCCTCCGAAGCGAGATGCGGTTGTTCCGAGAGCACGTGGACAACCGGATTGATTCCCAGGGCAAGGACCTCCGCGAGCGCATCGACGCCCAGGGCAAGGACCTCCGCGAGCGCATCGACGCCCAGGGTAAGGAGACGGGCGAACAGATCGGCCAGTTGCGCGAGCGGATGGCGAAACTCGAAGGCCTGCTCGAAGGTCTGCGCGAGGCCGTCACCGGCAAGCGGGCAGCGTAGCTGCGTCAACGACCAGTTTGTCCCGCCGAGGTCGTAATCGGCGGACCGACGGGCGCCGTCCGTCTCACTGCAGCCGGAAGACCCACAGCATGTTGCCGCGCGGCGGCTGCCGGATCTCCGGCGTGACCATCCGGTAGTTGACCCCGCCCCCGGCCGCGATGGCGACGTACTGCACGCCGTCGTGCAGGTAGCTCACCGGGAAGCCGCCGGCGCTGGAATTGAGGATCCGCTCCCAGAGGATGTCGCCGGTTGCCGCGTCGAACGCCCGGAAGCGGCGCGCGTCGTCGGTCACGAACACCAGCCCGCCGCCGGTGGTCAGCACCGAGCCGCCGATGCCGGCCCGCTGGCGATGCACCCACCGCGTCCCGCCGGTGGCCAGGTCCATTGCCGTGAGCATGCCGACCTGCCCGTCGACGTCCGGCGCCACCTCGCGGGTGGCCCGCGCCGACCCGTGGTGGAAGCCCGGGCGGTCGCGGAACTCGTTCAGCGTCAGGGTCATGCAGACGTTGTTGGTGGGCGCGTACAGGGCGTTGGTGCCGGGGTGGTAGGCGGTCGCGTTCCAGTTGATGCCGCCGGTCAGGCTCGGGCAGACGAAGACCGGCTCGCCGACCTGCGGAAACTTCAGCTCCTCGTTGAGGAGCACGCGGCGGCTCTCGGCGTCGACGTCGGCGACCACGTTCTGGCGGTTCGTCGGCTCGGCCCAGAGGAATGCCCCGGTGGCGGCGTCGAGCGCCCAGACGATGCCGGTCTTGCCAGGGATGCCGGTCACGATCTTGCGCCGCGAGCCGGGGATGATCCCGCCGTTCAGCCACTCGACCGCGTCGGGGTCCGGCGACACCTCGGTCTCGACCACGAGCCGGGCGTACGGATGGTCGAGGTCCCATTCGTCGTTGGGGGTGTGCTGGAAGTACCACACGATCTCACCCGTGTCGGCGTCGATCGCGAGGGTGGAGTTCGTGTAGAGAACGTCGCCGTCGCCGGTGCCGCGCTGCACCGAGCCCCATGGAATAGGCACCCCGACGCCGGCGTAGATCAGGTTCAGCTCCGGGTCGTAGCTGGGGGCGTTCCACGAGGATCCGCCCCGCCGCAGCTCGTCGGGAATGTCGCCCCAGGAGTCGTAGCCGAACTCGCCTTCGCGGGGAATGGTGTACGTGCGCCACACCTCCTCCCCGGTCTCGGCGTCGTGGGCCGAGATCCAGCAGCGCGTGTTGAGGTAGTAGCAGCCCGACATGCCGGCCACCACCCGGCCCTTGATGACCTGCGGTCCCCCGGAGTAGTGCTGGCCGACCTCCCAGTCGCCGACCGTGACGTCCCACACGACTTCGCCGGTGCGCGCGTCGAGCGCCACCAGGTGGGCGTCGTGGGTGCCGATGAACAGCTTGTCGTCGTAGAGCGTCCCGTTGCGGTTCGCGCAGGCGAGCGTTGCGGCGTGCGCGACCCGCGGCCGGCGATACTCCCACAGGCGGGTGCCGTCGCGCACGTCCAGCGCCTCGACGTAGTCGCACGCCTGCACCAGGAACATGACGCCGTCATGCACGAGGGGCGTGGTTTCCTGCAGGCCCTCGGCCATCGTCCAGGCCCAGGCCAGGCGCAGGCCGCCCACGTTGGCGGTGTCGATCTGGTCGAGGGGGCTGTAGCCCCAGTGGTTATAGGTGCGCCGCCACATGGGCCAGTCGCCCGCCGGCGGGTCGACGAGCATCTGCCCGGTCACCGGGCTGTAGTCGTCGAGGGGGGACTGCGCCGAGGCGATCGCTCCGGTGAGCAGCAGGCAGGCCGCGATGAAGCCGGGGACGGTTCGGGGGAGCTGTCGCATGGCCGGGTTCCTCTCCTCGGTGCGCCGCTTGTCGCGTTGGTGGAGTGTCGAATGCGCCCTGGGCGCGTCAGCACCGACGCGCGACGGTAGTGTAACCGGTACGAACTGCCGGCAACGCAATAGCCTTGAGCGTGGGAGAGCCGCCTCGATGCACAGATCGGCGGGACCGCGTGCACGGCACGATCGGGCTGCCCGCCCGTGGGTCGCCGGTATATGGTGTTGCACGCCTATGACCATCGAAGAGTGGGCCAGGAACCAGCAGGAACGTCGCCAGCAGTTCGACGAAGAAGCGCGGGGCTGCAAGCTGAAGCCGCCCGAGGCCTTCAGTGACGAGCCCGCCCCCCCGGAGGCCCGCCGGAACCTCTGTCCCGATCTCGATCCGGCGCTCACCGGCCGCAGGAGCCATGCGGTCCGCTGGCGCATCGCGCGAAGCTGCTGCGGCTGGGCGGAGCCGCCGACGACCGAAGAGTGCTACGCCGCCTTCCACACCGACGCGCCCGACCAGCGCCAGAAGAGCATCATCTACATGTGGGGAACGGAAGCCACCTTCACGGAGCTGTTCGAAGCCTGGGCGCAGCACGCCTACACGTTCCGCGACCTCGTGCGTGCGCTGCACCTGGCTGCCTTCCCGTGGCCGGACCGGATCGCGGAAATCAATCAGTGGGCCGATCCCCATCACGTCGAGCGATAGCGGCACGCCAGCATGGACCGACTCACGCTCCCGCTGCCCGCCAGAGGCATCTGGTTGCGGGTAAGAAGTCTGCTGGAACCGGCGCGCGAGCGCCTCGGGCCGGAAGCAGGTCCCTGGAAGATCGGCGGTGGGACCGTGCTCGCGGCACGCTGGAACCACCGCGAGAGCACCGATCTCGACCTTACCGTCAACGCGGGCGCCGCGATCCCAGCCCTGTTCGCCGGACCCGACGATGATTTCGAGGCAGAGATCGGGCGGCGCGGTGGACACTCCATCGCCTTTGACCGCGACCGGTGCACCATCGGGTTCAGCACCGGCAAACTGGACCTGTGCGCTCTCGATCCCACGCCCGGTGAAGGCCATGCCGACGCGCTCGTCGATGGTGAGCCGGCTGTCGTCCTGAACAACGTCCAGATCCTCTGCGGCAAGCTCCGGCGGGCGAACCGCAGCCCCGTGCGTGACGTATTCGACATCGTAGTCGCCGAGAAACTCGACCCGCACGCCCTGGCGGTCGCTGCGAACACGAGAACCGCACGCGACATCGAGGCGATCGCCGCAGCCTGGAGAGCTTCCAACCCCGTCTTCGCGTACAACGCACCACTCGACATCAGCGGCGTTCAACCGGAGTTCGCGGGCTACCTGGCGAGTCTCGGGCACGCGGCTGCCGCGGCTTTGACCGGAGCGCTCTACGAACGGGTCAGGGTGTACACCGACGGGGACATCGGGTTCGTGGAGACGAGAACCAGGAACGGGATCGAGAGGGAGTTCACGGTCGAGCCCGCTCGCATCGAAGGGGTTTTCGAGGCCAACGGCCTGAACCAATACCTGCCGCAGACCGGCGTGCGGCCTGCCCACATCCGTGACCGCATGCGTGCCGCGTGCCGGGAACGCGCAGAGTTCGTGCACGACACAGGGTCCGGCGCGGCACGTTGACCCGGTTGCAGGATCGGCTGCGCAGGCCACCGCCGTACTCAGCTCTGTGCAGGCACTCGGGACCCGTCGGGTACCCGCAGCGAGTCGGGCAGGTCAGACCCGCATGGCCGAGTAGACCGCCATGTGCGCGCTCACGATGCGCTGCAGCGCCTCCTGATTGGGCTCCCGCGACCACTCGCCGCGTTCCGACGTGCCCCCCAGGACGATGCCGTCGCGGCGCGGCTGCATGTGGATGCCGAGGAGCCCGCGGGTATCCCCGTCGGGCGGGTCGCCGCCGATGCCCCAGTCGACCTCCTCCTGGGGCACGAGCACGGTGAGCTGTCCCTTCGCCGGCAGCAGATCGTCGTCGTCGAAGAGGTCGCGTGCGCCCAGTCCGCTGCAGTTGACGACCAGCGCCTCGCTCAACTCCACCAGCTCGCGCGGCTCGGCGAACTTGCGGATCTCGATACGCCCGCCGAAGTCGATGAAGTCGTGGACCAGCGCATCCAGGTAGATGGACGGCTCGATGCGCAGTTGGTTGCTACGGATTGCGTAGCGGCTGGGAAAGGGATGCTCCCCAGGTTCCAGCGTGAGCTGGCCGGAGCGTAGATGGGCGGGAAGCAGCGGCTCCCGCTCCTCCTCGGCATCGTCCCCGGTGGTGCCCGGAGGCGTGTCGCTGAGCGCGTACCGGTCGATCCAGGACACGCCGAATCTCGTTCCCGCCAGCAACTGCAGCTCGCGGTAGGAGATCTCGACCGCTTCGCGGAACTGCGCGTCCCAGGCAGGTGTCCTGAGATCGTCCTCGACCAGTCCCGCGGTGGGGGTGAAGCCCGCGAACGACATGTTCGAGGTCGTGTTCGGCGGCACCGACATCGCGTAGATGGTCACCGCGAACCCGCGCCGCTGCAGTTGGCGCGCGGCCGTAAGGCCCACCGCGCCGCACCCGATGACCGCCGCCCGGCGGCTGTCGTGGCCGAGGGCCATCTCGGCCGCCATCCGGCCCGTGCCCCACGAAAGCGACATGCCGGAGCCGCCGTGGCCGTAGTTGTGAATCACGGTCGTGTCGTCGAGCCGGTCGGCGCGCAACACGAAGCCGGTGGGGCGGTGCGGGCGCAGCCCGACGGTGGTCCGGATGATCCGGTCCCATTCGGCGCGCACGGGCGCGAGCCGCAGGGGCGGTCGCCGCATCGGCGTCGGCGGCGGCGTCGATCTCGCCGAGCAGCCGCCCAGGCCGGCGCCCACGAGGCCCATGCCGCCCAGCTTCAAGAGGGTTCTTCGGTCCACCGTCGCCTCCGGGTCTCGTTCGTTCCGCTGGCCGGCATCGTGCCGCTGCACATCTTGGATCGTCCCTCCATCACGGGCAACTCTCTTCGGTCGGCGGGAGCTGCGGGATGCGGCAGGATGTTGGGGGCCGCCCAACTCTGTGGTTGAATGGAACGCTCACAAACGCCGTAGCCCGCGCGCTGCCGTAGCGCCGCGCTGCAGGAAAACGGAAGGGGAGGGCGCCATGCCTCGACGTCATCGCTCGCTCGTCGCTACCGTCGCATCGGCGATCGCGGTTGCCGTGCTTGCCGGCGGTCTCGCCGGGCAGGAGCCCGAGCCGGGTCGCGGCTATCCTTCGACCGACTGGCCTTTCACCGGCGGCAACTGGTCCAGCTCGCGCTACTCGACGCTGGACGAGATCAACGCCGACACGCTCGATCGCCTCGGCGCCGCGTGGATGACGCCGCTCCCCGGCGGCGCGGCGTCGCGCTCGACCCCGGTGGTGCAGGACGGCGCCATCTACCTGACGGGCGGCGCCAACGTCTTCGCCTTCGATGCGCGTACGGGCGAGACCATCTGGCATTGGCAGCCGGACCCCGACGCCGGACGGGTCGTGTCGTGGCAGGGCGTCGTCGTGGCCGGCGACCTGGTCGTCTTCGGCACACGCAGCGGGGAAGTGCTCGCCCTCAGCCGCGACGCCGGCGAGCTGGTGTGGGCGACGCGTGTCGGGAGCCCGGAGCAGACCCGGGGCGAGGTGGTGACGACCGCGCCGATGTATGCGCGCGGCAAGGTGTTCGTCGGCCTCGCGAACGGCGACATCGGCGGGCAGGGCCGGGTGCTGGCTCTCGATGCGGCGACGGGCGAGGTGGAGTGGATCTTCTACGTCGTGCCGCGCCCCGGCGAGTTCGGCCACGAGACCTGGCCGCAGGACAGCGACTCGTGGGAGTACGGCGGCGGCGGCGTCTGGCTGGTCGGCACCGTCGATCCCGACCTGGGCATGGTCTACTTCTCCACCGGCAACCCCGTGCCGATGTTCGGCGGCGAGCTGCGCGAGGGGGACAACCTGTTCACCGCCTCCGTGCTCGCGCTCGACATGGAGACCGGCGAGCGGCGCTGGCACTACCAGGTGGTGCGCCACGATGTCTGGGACGCCGACATCGCCACGCCGCTGCTGCTCTACGACACCACGGTAGACGGCGAGCCGGTGAAGGCGGTGGCCGCGATGCGCGCCGACGGTTACCTGTTCCTGTTCAACCGCGAGACCGGCGAGCATCTGCTGCCCGTCGAGGAGCGCGAGGTGCCGCAGGATCCGCACCAGCTCACGGTGCCGACCCAGCCGTTCCCGGTGCAGACCGAGACCATCCTCTTCGAGTGCTCGTACTGGCGCGACCGGGTGCCGCCGCCGTTCGAGCTCAGTTGCAGCAGCTACACGCCCCCGTCGGTCGACGAGCAGACGGTGGTGGCGCCGGGATTGCCGATTCCGCGGGTGCGGGTCACGCCGATGGCGTTCTCGCCGCAGACCGGCTACATCTACGCGCAGGGGCGCGCGCACGTCGGCCGCGCCCGCCGCTTCGCGGATCCGTTCGTCTGGAACACGTCCCAGTTCCACCTGACCCTGCCCGACGCGGTCGGCATCCTGGCCGCCGTCGACACCCGCACCGGCCGCGTCGTGTGGCGGAAGGAGATGCCGAGCGCGTTCCTCGGCGTCAGCGGTCCCCTCGTCACCGCGGGCGGCCTGCTGTTCCGCGGCTCGCCCGGCGGACAGGTGGAGGCCTACGACGTCCGGACCGGCGACCGCCGCTGGGCCTTCCGCACGAGCGAGGAGGGGTCGCGGCTGCGTGTCGGCCCGGCGTCGACCTACGAGCTGGACGGCACGCAGTACATCGCCGTCCCGATGGGCCCCGCGCTCTGGGCGTTCGCGCTCGACGGTACGGTGCCGGCCCGCGGCGAGCCCTCCCCGGATCCGCCGGTGGACGATCAGCCGGCCGGTCCCGCCCCGCGCGAGACCGACGAGATCGAGACCGCCACGCTGCTCGAGAACCCGCGCGGCGCGGTCGGCGGCCGGCGCTATGCGTTCGACGAGTACAACTTCAACCCGCTCCGCGCGCGGGTCAGCGCGGGCACGCGCGTCCGGTTCACCAACAACGGCGAGATCCCCCACACCCCGGCCGCGCGCGACGGAAGCTGGAGCGCCGGCACGCTGAACCCGGGCCTGTGGGGTTTCGTCACGTTCGACGAGCCGGGGACGTTCCTCTACCACTGCGAGGAGCATCCCTGGATGGTGGGGGAGATCACCGTCGATCCGTGAGCCACCGGCCCGTGGAGGAGGAGAGAACGTGCATGCGAGAGAGTTGGTCGGATCGGGGCTCTTGGCGGCGCTGCTGCTGGTCGTGGTTGGTCCCGTCGCCGCGCAGGACACGCGGTTGCTCGACGCGGCCCGGGCGGCGGACTCGACACGGGTGATCGCGCTGCTCGATCAGGGCGACTCCGCGGATGCCCGGCAGGCGGACGGCGCCACCGCTCTGCACTGGGCCGCCCACTGGGACGATGCAGCGATGGCGGACGCCCTTATCGGGGCCGGCGCCGACGTCGACGCGGCGAACGACTTTGGCGCCACGCCGCTCTGGCTGGCCTGCCGCAACGGCAGCGAGGCGATGGTCGCGACCCTGCTGGCGGCCGGCGCCGATGCGAACGCCGCGCTGCCCTCCGGCGAGACGGCGTTGATGACGGCATCCCGCACCGGGTCCGCCGAGGCGGTGCGCCTCCTCGTGTCCCACGGGGCGGACCTGGATGCCCGCGAGCACACGCGGGGGCAGACGGCGCTGATGTGGGCGGTGGCCCAGCAGCATCCCGACGTCGTGGAAGCGCTGGTCGCGCTCGGGGCGGACGTCCAGGCACGCTCGGCCCCGCAGCCCCGCCGCATCCACACGCGGACGGCCGGATTCAACCCGAGCGGGGTCATCGATACCGTGCTGGGCAGCAACACGCCCATCCTGTTCGCGGCCCGGCAGGGCAACCTCGAAGCCGCCAGGCATCTCGTGGCCGCCGGCGCCGACGTGAACGACACCGCGGCAACCGGCACGAGCGCACTCGTCGTCGCGGCGCACAGCGGCCATAGGGCGCTCGCCCTCTTCCTGCTCGAGCAGGGCGCGGACCCGAAAGCGGCCGAAGCCGGCTACACCGCACTGCACGCCGCCACCCTGCGCGGCGACGAGACGCTCGCGACAGCGCTGCTGGCGCGCGGCGCCGACCCGAACGCACCGGTCGTCCGCGGCAGCCAGGGCCGCCGCAACAGTCCCGACTACGTGCTCGACCACGATGTGGTCGGCGCCACCGCCTTCTGGCTGGCCGCCCACTTCGCCGAGCCCGGCATCATGCGGGTGCTGGCCGACCGTGGTGCCGACCCGCGGATCGTCATGGAGGACGGCACGACGCCGCTGATGGCCGCCGTAGCCGCTCGCCGCCGCCGGGAACCGGGACTGGCGGCGAACCCCGCAGAGGACGAACGTCTCGTGCTGGAAGCGGCAAGGGTGGCGATCGACGCGGGGGTCGAGATCAACGCGGCGGACGCGGACGGGAACACGGCGCTGCACACCGCTGCTGCGAGACGCCTCGACACCGTGGTCCAGTCTTTGGTCGACAGCGGCGCCGATCTGGATGCCCTGAACGATCAGGGGCAGACGCCGCTGGCGCGAGCCCGCGGGCGCGGGGGCGACGACAACAGCACCGTCGAGCTGCTGCGCCGGCTCGCGACCTTGGGCTCGCCTTGAGAGTTCGCTGGCGCGAAACGCCTGGGCCAGTGGCGCGACCCTGAGCAGCCGTCGTCCTCTCGGCTCGTTGAGGTTACAGCCCTCGGTGCTGTCGGTGTCGGCCCTGTTCGGGGCCGCGCCGGATCAAGTACGGATCCTCGCTTGCCTGGATCGCCTTGCAGCTCTTGCGCGCGCTCTCCCGAGTTCGTAACATTGTTATGAGCTGGACGGAGGAACCCCCCGATGCCGAGAAGTCGCCTGGGAGAGCTGGAGGAGCAG
Organism: Acidobacteriota bacterium; assembly: GCA_009861545.1. NCBI lineage: Bacteria > Pseudomonadati > Acidobacteriota > Acidobacteriota bacterium. Next base: position 47,886 of record VXME01000061.1, read on the forward strand.
GTCCTGCTGACGGTTCTGCGACTCGGTGGCGAGAGCTACGCGGTGCCGGTAGCGAGGGAGCTCGGCCGGTTGACTGCTCGCGAGGTCTCGCCCGCGACGGCCTACATGGTCCTTCGGCGCCTGGAGGGCCGCGGGCTTCTGGTCTCGTCGGTGGGGACGCCGGCTCCGGAACGAGGCGGCCGACCGCGGCGCTTCTACCGCGTGGTCGACGAGCAGGCCCTGCCGGCCCTCCGGGAGTCGCGGAACGCGATGCTTGCGCTGTGGGACGGCCTCGAGGCCAGGCTGGGTCCGTCATGACTGCCCGCGATCGTGCCCCGTTCCTGCTCCGGCTGGCGGTTCGCCTCCTCCCCGCCGAGGTGCGGGCGGACGTGCTCGGCGACCTGCTCGAGCACTGGTCACAGGACGTCGGCCGCCGCCCCCGGGCGGCTCGGTGTCTGTGGCTGATGCGACAGCCCGTCGCGGCGCTGCTCGCCCGGCTGCGATTCGGACACGATGAAGAGGGCTCGATCTCCCTGGCATCGTGGGGCGAACTCGGCATCTCGCGGCTCGACCTCAAGCTCGGGATCCGGATGCTCGTGAAGCACCCGGGGCTCACGCTGGTGGTGGTCTTCGCCCTCGGGATCGGCATCCCGGCGAGCCTGACCCCCCATCATCTCATCGACGCCGTCCTCGACGAGTCTCCTCCCTTCGATCAGGGCGACCAGGTCGTCGGCGTGGTGGGTTTCAACCAGGAGCCCGGCAGACAGGAGCTGCTGCGTCTCGGCGACTACGAGTCCCTGCGGACGCGCCTCATCTCGTTCGCATTCGTCGGGGCCGCGCTGCTCCGGCAGGTGAACGTGATCTCGGACGACGGTCGGGCGGAGGGTGCACGGGGGGCGGAGATGAGCGCGTCATCGTTCGCGTTGACGAGAGTGCCGCCCGCGCTCGGACGCGCGCTCACGGCGGCGGACGAGGTGGTCGGGGCGCCCGAGGTCGTGGTGGTCGGCTACGACTACTGGCGGTCCCGGCTCGGCTCCCGTCCCGACGTCATCGGCTCCACGCTCCGGATCGGCGGTGTCCCCACGACGGTCGTGGGCGTGATGCCCCAGGGCTTCGCGATGCCGAGTCGGGAGCAGCTCTGGCTGCCCCTGCGACGGCGAGCCATCGACTACGCCGACGGCCTGGGTCCCGCGGTGTGGATGTACGGCCGCCTGGAGGAAGGGACGTCGAGAGGCGAGGCGCGCGCGGAGCTCGCGGCCATCGGCATCCGTCACGATGTGCCGGACTATCGCGGACTGGTTCGGGCCGATGCGGTGGCGTTCTCGGGACTGAGCATCGGGACGCCGACGGGCGTGCTGGCGGCGTTTCTCCTCATCGCCCAGGGCGTGCCGCTCGTCCTGCTGCTGATCGCGTGCGGCAACGTCGCGATCCTGCTGCTCGCACGGACGGCGAACCGTTCGAGCGAGTTCGCGCTGCGGACCGCGCTCGGCGCCAGCCGGCCTCGCATCGTCGCGCAACTCTTCGTCGAGACGCTCGTCCTGGCCCTTCTCGCGACCGGCGTCGGCCTGCTGGGCCTCCACCTGATCGTGGAGCGTGTGACGCCCAACCTCGATCTTCCGTTCTGGGTGGATCTGGGCGTGACCCCCGAGGTCGCGATGGAGGCGCTCGCGCTCGGCGTCGCGAGCGCGGTGTTCGCCGGCGTCCTGCCGGCGCTGCGGGCCACCGGGTCCTCGCCTCAGCGCACCCTGCAGGAGGCGGGGGGCGGCCTGGGCGGCTTCCGCTTCGGCCGTGTCACGGGCGCCCTGATCATCGCCGAGGTGGGGCTGGGCGTCGGCGCCCTGTTCGCGGCGGGGATGACGTATCGCATGTTCAGCGCGATCGACCAGGAGACGAGCGTGGCGATGCAGACGAGCCGCGTGCTGGTCGCGTCGATCGACGTCCCGTCCTCAGGGCAGCCGGGAGAGGGCCGCGACGGCGCCGACGAGACCAGGATCGCGCGCATCGCATCGATGCAGGAGGCGCTCGCGCGCGAGTTGGCGGCCCGGCCCGGGGTCAGGAGCTGGGCGTTCTCGGACGCTACCCCCGGAGACGGACGAGCGGAGAGACGAGGACGAGTCGAGGGAGACGGAGCCCCTCCGGACTTCCCGGGACTCCCGGTGGTCACGTCCCGGGTCGAGCCGGGCTTCTTCGGCACGCTCGGCATCGAGCCCCTCTACGGGCGGACGTTCGACCGGGGAGATGTCCCTTTCGAGGTCGGTCAGACACCGACCCGGGTTCTCGTGAACACGAAGTTCCTCGACCGCCGGGGCATCGAGTACCGCAGCGCCGTGGGGCGAACGATGCGCATCTCGGACCCGGGAGAGGCGCCCACCGGCCCGTGGATGGAGATCGTCGGCGTGGTGCCCGACCTGGAGGCGAGCCTCGGGCAGGCTATCTTCGACGGCACGCCGATGGCCTACCTGCCCGCCGTCCCCGGAGGCGTGCATCCACTCACGCTGGTCATCGATCTCGGCGCCAACCCGACGGCCTTCGCGCCCGTGCTGCGCAGACTGCTCGTGGACGCGGACCCGACCGCGATCCTCGGCGACGTCGTCGCCTTGGACGCGCTCCCGAACACGGCGGCCCTGGTGCAGCGGACGGCATCCGGGATCCTCGTGGGTCTCTCCCTGATCGCCATCGTCCTTTCGACCGCGGCCCTGTACGCGCTCATGTCGTTCACGGTCGCCCGGCGCACCCGGGAGATCGGCGTGCGCATCGCCCTCGGCGGGAGATCGAGCCGGATCGTCGCGTCGATCGCGCGTCGATCGCTCCTCCAACTCCTGTTCGGGGTCATGCTCGGGACCGGGTTCTGGGCCCTCGTCTTCACGCGGCTCGGCGCGATCGGCGCGTTCCAGGGCGAGCTCGGGGTCGCAGTGCAGTCCTGGCCGTACGTGCTGTCGATGACGGCCGCGATCGTCGTGACGACCGGCCTGTTGGCCTGCCTCGCGCCCACGCTGAGAGGGCTCAGAATCCGCCCGCTGGAGGCGCTGCGGGTCGACGCGTAGCCTGCAGGGTGGGCCTATCGTGGCGGGGTCGACGGTGCACACCGCCGCATCGAGACGCGGGGGCGCGGTCCTCAACGGGAACTGCCCGTGGCAAGCGATCGCTACGGCCGCCGCCGCGGCGGTCGGGGCCGCGGTCTACACGCCCGTCAGACGCTCCACGCTGAGCCGACCGTCGCTCTTCCCCAGCCGCTCGACGGGAACCCCCAGCTTGTCCATCAGGGTCACCAGCAGGTTCGGCATCAGCGGGTCGCCCTGGTAGCGGATGTGGCGTCCGCCCTCGAGCTGTCCCGCGCATCCCCCGAGCAGCAGAACCGGCAGATTGAGCGGGCTGTGCGCGTTGCTGTCGGACATGCCGCAGCCGTAGAGGAGCAGCATGTTGTCGAGCAGCGATCCGTCGCCGTCCGGTGTCGAGCGGAGCTTCGCCAGGTAGTCGGCGAACATCGACGCGTGATACGCGTTGATCTTGGACATCGACGCGATCTTCTCGGGGTTGTACTCGTGGTGTGAGAGCGGGTGGTGCGCGTCGGCGATGCCGATCTCGGTGTAGGTCCGCGAGCTCACCTCGCGCCCCAGCATGAACGAGGTCACGCGGGTCAGGTCCGTCTGGTGGGCCAGCACCTGCAGGTCGAACATCAGCGCGACGTGGTCGGCGAACGTGGCGGGAATGCCCTCCGGCTGGGCCAACTCCGGCAGGTCGAAGTCCTGCCGCTGCTCGGCCCGCTCGATGCGCCGTTCGATGTCGCGCACGCCCTCGAGGTACTCGTCGACCTTGAGGCTGTCGGCCGGCCCGACCTCGCGCTTGAGGTCGGCGACCTTGCCGGTCACGGAGTCGAGGATCGAGCGGTCGCGCGCCATGCGGGCGCGGCGGACGGCGGGATCGGTGCTCCCGCTGTCGCCGAACATCTGCTCGAACACCACGCGCGGGTTGTTCTCCATCGGCAGCGGCGTGGTCCGGCTGCGCCAGCAGATGGTGTTGGTGTAAACGCAGCTGTGGTTGCCGCTGCACTGGCCGGCGTTGGCCCGGCTGTCGATGGCGAGCTGGAGCGACCCCAGCTCGGTGTGCCGGCCGTACTCCCGGGCCAGGAGCTGGTCCATGGAGATATCGGCCACCGGCGCCGTCTCGCCGGCGACGCCCGCCGCCCCGGTCAGGAAGGTCGTCGACGCCCCGGCGTGGGCCGGGGTCCAGTAGCCCCGGAGGCCCGAGACCACCGTCATCTGGTCCCTGAACGCCGCCAGCGGATGGAGGATCGGGGTGAGCTCGAACCCCTTCCCTTCCTCGGCCGGTGTCCAGTACTCCATCGCGATGCCGTTGGGCACGTAGACGACGCCGAAGCGCCGGGTGGGCGCGGCCGCGGTTCGCGACAACGCCGACGCGGCGGGGACCATGGCGTCCAGCAGGGGCAGGGCCACCGCGGCGCCCAGCCCGCGCAGCACGGTTCGGCGGGGCAGCGACATCTTGGTGATGGTCATGATGGGAACCTTGTTCGTCGTAGTGGAACGATAGCCTACACCGCGCTACGGCGCAGTCTCCTGGACGCTACCGGCCGTCGGGGGGCAACCCCCCGGCCACCAGCGCCGGCTCGTCGGTTCGCGCGCGGCGCCACTGGAACGGCGCGCTCTTCACGATGCCGAGCACGATCGAGGACCAACGATAGTCGTCGTCCGCGGCAGCGTGCAGAATCCGGCGCACCGCGGGACGGTCGGTGTACTCGAGTCCGCGGCCGAGCGCATAGGCCAGCAGCTTCTCGGTGACGGTGGCGGCGAAGTCCTCGCCCCGGTTCAGCAGCACGCGCCGCAGGCCCGCCGGCCCCTCGAACGCGACCCCGCTGGGCATCGTCGCCGACGCGTCTATCGGCTGGCCGGCCTCGCTGGTATCGCGCCAGATGCCGATCGCATCGAAGTTCTCGAGGGCGAAGCCGAGCGGATCCATCGGCGCGTGACAGCCCGCGCAGGCCGGGTTGGCGCGATGCCGTTCGAGCCGCTCGCGCACCGACGCCGGCTCGCCCCCCTCGCCGCGGTCCGGCAGCCCCGGCACGTTCGGCGGCGGCTCGGGCGGCGGCGCCCCCAGGATGGTCTCGAGCAGCCACTTCCCGCGCACCACCGGCGACGTCCGGTTGGGATAGGAGGTCACCATCAGGAGGCCGCCGTGGCCGAGGAGGCCGCCGCGCGGATGGTCGGGGTCGAGCGTCACCCGCCGGAAGCGGTCGCCGTAGATCCCGCGGATGCCGTAGTGCCGGGCCAGGCGTTCGTTGACGAACGTGTAGTTCGCGCTCAGCAGCTCGAGGAGGCTCCGGTCCTCGCGGATCGTGCTCTCGACGAACAACTCGGTCTCGCGCCGGAACGCCTCGCGCAGGTTCTCGTCGAACTCGGGATAGTCGGCCGACTCGCGCTCCTGCGACTCGAGGTTGCGCAGGCGCAGCCACTGGCTCGCGAAGTTGTCGACGAGGGCCTTCGAGCGGGCGTCGGCGAGCAGGCGGCGCGTCTGCCGCTCCAGCTCCGCCGGGTCGCCGAGGCGCCCGTCGGTCGCGGCCTCCAGCAGCTCGTCGTCGGGGATGCTGCTCCACAGGAAGAACGACAGCCGGGACGCCAGCTCCAGGTCGCCGAGGCGGTAGGGCGTCCCCGGCGCGGCGTCCTCCGGATCGCGCTCGATGCGGAACAGGAACTCGGGGTCGACCAGCATCCGCTCCAGCGCGAACTGGATGCCGTCGTCGAAGCCGCCGTCACGCCGCCCGGCGCGGAAGAAGTCGAGCAGCCCCTCGACGTCCCCGTCGTCGACGGGCCGGCGGTACGCCCGGCGGGCCAGCTTGCCGAGAATGCGGCCGGCGCAGGCTTCCTCCTCTTCGGCCGTGGCCACCCCGTCAGGCCGGCAGACGAAGATCTCGCGGCGGCTCGGCGTGTCGCCGGGACCTTCGACGGTGTAAGGGCCGCCGATCGCGACCTGCTCGACCGCCGCGTCCTCGTCGTACCGCTCGTCGACGAAGCGGCCGTAGCCCCGGTTGCGCGGCTGCAGCACCCCTTCCAGCTCGGCCGCCCGCCTCACGAACGAGACGCCCACCGTCCGCTGGCCCGCCTTCGCCGGGAAGCGGACCTCCAGGTGGGCGTCGCCGGTGTTCATGTAGTACTCCCACTCGGGGTCCCCGACGATGTTCCCCGAGAAGCTCAGCGGGGCCATCTGCCCCACCGAGTCGGCGTCGCCGACCGCGAACCGCTCGACGCGGGCGCCGTCCACGCGCACGTCCAGCTCCTGGGGCGCCGCGTAGCCGATGATGTAGTCCGAGAAGTTCCGGTGGAGGCGGACCCGTATCGTGTACTCGCCGTCGACGGGGAAGTAGTGCCGAATCGCGACGCCGCCGCGCGAGCCGAACGACAGCAGGTCGTCCTGCCGCTCGTCCTGCACCAGGCCGGGATGCACCCGGTAGGTCGCGACGGTGGGACCGATGGGCGCTATGCCGACGGCGAGGCGGCTGATCCGGCGCGCGGCCGAGAGGTACCGTCCCACCAGGTCCGGCGAGATCGAGAGCACGTCGCCGTTGTTGTCGAAGCCGTGCTCGTAGGTGTCGTCGGCCGGCAACAGCTCGGCGACGTCGACGTCGACCGCGAGCAGGTCGCGGACCGCGGCGTGATACTCGGCCCGGTTCAGGCGATGGAACGTCTCGCCGCGGCCGGGGTCGGGACGGGCCAGGGCCACAGCGTCGATGGCCGTCTCCAGCCAGGCGGCAACGGTGCGGTACGTTTCCTCGGCCGGTCGCGGGTTGCCCGCGGGCGGCATCGTCCGCGCGCGCAACTTGACGATGACCTTCTCCCAGGTCTCGGCGTCGGCGCCGACGTCCGCGAGATCGTGCGTGTCGAGGGTCAGATCGGCCGTGCGCAGCCGGTCGTTGTGGCAGCGCACGCAGAACCGGTCGAGCGTTGCTCGAACCGAGTCTGCGGACGCAGCGACCGCGGGCTCCGGGGCCTGGGCGATTGCGATGTGCGTGCCGCCGGAGGCGGCGAGCACGCCGATCAGGATCACGAGGACTCGGACCATGGAACCGGCTCCAGTCACCATCGACGCTTCCATGCCGCGATCATACCGCCGAACGTCTGTGCTGGTGCCGTCTCCCTGACTCTTTCGAGGGGGAAGGCAATCGTCGGGTCTGGCCGGTCGGGTGGAGTGCGACTCTGGTTGCGCCGCCGGTTGTCGTGCTAAGGCGTCGGGGGTGTCACCGTGCCGGGCTTCACGAACGCTGCGATCAGCGTGTCGACCTTGCCTTCGAGCCGGGCGAGGCGCTCGCCCTGTCCGCGGACGTGGTCGTCGAGACGGGCGATCCGGGTGTCCATGCGGATGAACAGGCTGGCGATGGCTACTCCGACCGCGATGACGGACCATGCCTCGGGCGTCATGTGCAAATGTTATCACTATAGAACGAACGCTGTCAGTCTCCCGTCAGACCCGCATACGAACTGCCCAAGGCCCGGGAGATCCGTCGCCCCGCCGGCGGGGTGTGATCGGGAGCTTGGTCCGCAAACAGGCCTGCGGTACACTGCCGCCGTCAATGATGCACACACATTTCCGGGCGCTGGACGCCACGATCCGGGTCGGCTTGCTGCTCGCTTTGGGCGCTCTTCTCGTGCTGGCCGCGGGCGCCGCCGCCCCGGCGCGCGGGCAGGAGTTCCCGCCGGAGGACCTAGAGCACTTCGAGTCGAGGATCCGCCCGGTGCTCGCCGAGCGCTGCTACCAGTGCCACGGCGCCGATGCCGAGCGCATCTTCGGCGGACTGGTGCTGGTGGACGCCGCCGGGGTCCGCGCGGGCGGCGACAGCGGCGCCGTCGTCGTGCCCGGCGCGCCGGACGACAGCCTGTTGATCGACGTCATCCGCTACGACGGACCGATCAGGATGCCGCCCGACGGCCGGCTGCCGGCCGCGGTGGTCGCCGACTTCGAGCGCTGGGTGGCCCGCGGCGCGGTGGACCCGCGCGTTTCCGACGTCCCGGTCGTCGCGGCCCGGTCCGACAGCGGGGCCGCCTACGACTTCGGTCCGGGCCGCGAGCACTGGGCGTACCGGCCGATGGCCCGTCCCGAGCCGCCCGCCGTCGGCGACCCGGCCTGGGCGCGCAACGCGATCGACCGGTTCGTCCTGGCCCGGCTGGAGGCGGAGGGGCTGACCCCGGTCGCCTCCGCCGGCAAGCGGCAACTGCTGCGGCGGGTCACGTTCGACCTGACGGGCCTGCCGCCGACCCCGGCCGAGGTCGACGCGTTCCTCGCCGACGAGCGTCCCGACGCCTACGAGCGGGTGGTCGAGCGGCTGCTGGCGTCGCCCCGCTACGGCGAGCGCTGGGGACGGCACTGGCTCGACGTCGCCCGCTACGCCGACTCGAACGGGCTGGACGAGAACATCGCGCACCCGAACGCGTTCCGCTACCGCGACTGGGTCATCGACGCGTTCAACGCCGACAAGCCCTACGACCGGTTCGTGCAGGAGCAGATTGCCGGCGACCTGCTGCCGGCGGCCGGCGACGAGGAGCGGTTCTCGAGTCTCGCCGCGACCGGATTCCTGACCCTCGGCGCGAAGGTGCTGGCCGAGCAGGACGTCGACAAGATGGTCATCGACATCGTCGACGAGCAGGTGAACGTCATCGGCCGGTCGTTCCTCGCCGAGCCCGTCGGCTGCGCCCGCTGCCACGACCACAAGTTCGACCCGATTCCCACCGCCGACTACTACGCGCTGGCCGGCATCCTGCGCTCGACCAGGACGATGGTGGGCGAAAACCGCGTCGGCCGGTGGGTCGAGCGGCCGCTGGCCGACGAGGAGACCGTCGCCCGCTACGAGGCGGCGCAGGAGCTGGTCGAAGCGGCGCAGGAGGCGGTCGACGATCTCGTCGACGCGCAGAACGAGGATCTGCGGCGGCCGCGGCGGCAGGCCCTGGCCGCCTATCTCCTCGCGGCGGAGGAAGCCTACCCGGCGTGGGGCGACGACGAGGAGAGCCAGCGCCGGGGGAACGAGGAGATCGCCGGGATCGCAAGCCGCGAGGGCCTCGAGGCCGCGGTGCTCGAGCGCTGGGTCCGGGCCTTCTTCCGCTATCGCGAGGGTCCGCCGGTGCAGGGCGACGGCCCCAACCCGAGCGTCGTCTTCCAGATCTGGAACGCCTACGCGGCGGCCCCGCCGGAGCGCTATCAGGAAGTCACCGACGAGTTGCGGGCGCTGATCGCCTCCGAGAAGGTCCTCATCGCGCCCCTGACCCGGAGCCTGGTTCGGGGGCCCGCGCCGCGGAGCCTGGAAGAGGTCGCGTGGCGGTACTCGAGCCTGTTCGCGGTGATCGAGATCGCCTGGGACCAGCACCTCCAGCGGCTGGGCCTCGAGGACGAGGAAGCGCTCACGCCGGCCGACTTCAGGCTCCCGCGCGAACAGGAGGAGCTGCGCCGGCTCGTCTACGACGGGCGGCTGTGCATCCTCTGCCTCGACCAGGAGGCGGAGGAGGCCCTCTACCCGCCCGACGCGGTCGCCGAGGTCGCCCGGCTGCGGACCGTCGTCGAGGAGCGCGAGGCGGCCTCGCCGCCCGAGCCGCCTTACGCGATGTCGGTCGAGGAGGGCGAGATCGTCGATCTCCCCGTCCACATCCGCGGCAGCCACCTGAACCTGGCCGACACCCCGCAACCGCGCGGGTTCCTGCGCGTCACCGATCACATCGTGCCGCCGCCGCCGATTCCGGCCGACGCGAGCGGGCGGCTCGAGCTGGCCCGCTGGATCACACACCCCGAGCACCCGCTCACGGCGCGGGTCATGGCCAATCGCATCTGGCACTGGCACTTCGGGCGCGGCCTCGTCGACACGCCGAGCAACTTCGGCGCCACGGGCTCGGTCCCCACGCATCCGGAGCTGCTCGACTGGCTGGCGCGGCGCTTCGTCGACGGCGGGTGGTCGGTCAAGGCGCTGCACCGCGAGATCCTGCTCTCCAGCACCTACCGGCTCGGCGCCGGCTACGACGCGGCGAACGCGGCGGTCGATCCCGGCAACCGGCTGCACTGGCGGATGAACCGCCGGCGGCTCGAGGTCGAGCCGATCCGCGACGCGCTGCTGCAGGTGGCGGGCACCCTCGACCTGACGATGGGCGGCCGCGTGGAAGAGTACAACCAGCGCGGCTACGTCTTCAGCGAGGGCAACACGTTCGGGCGGTTCGCCTTCTACGGGGCCCCGCGCCGCTCGGTCTACATGCCGGTGGTGCGCAACGCCATCTACGAGATATTCGCCGGCTTCGACTTCGGCAACGCCAGCGACTCGGTCGGCGCCCGTCCGGCGACGGTGGTGCCGTCCCAGGCGCTGCTGATGATGAACAGCGCGTTCGTCGAGGAGCGGGCGGGCGAGTTCGCCGGGCGGCTGCTGGCGATGCAAGTGGAGAGCGACGCGGCGCGGGTCGAGCGGGCGTTCGTCGAGGCCTACGGCCGGCCGGCCGCCGACGTGGAGATCGAGGAGAGCCTGGCCTTCCTGGCCGCCATGCGCGAGACCGCGCCCGGCGGCGGGGACGCCGACCGCTTCGCGTGGACGCGCCTGTGCCACGTCATCCTCGGCGCGAGCGAGTTCATCTACGTCGATTGACGCGATCAGCGAGAGCGGGGCAGGGCCCGCCGGGACAGTCGGGCCCCACACCGGGAGAAAACGATGCGCCATCCCCACTACCAGGCACCGCCGGTGACCCGCCGGGACATGCTCAAGGCCTGCGGCTGCGGCTTCGGAGGACTGGCCCTGTCATCGCTGCTCCAGCGGGACGTGCTGGCCGCGCAGGACAACCCGCTGGCCCCGAGGGCGCCCCACTTCGCGCCCCGCGCCAAGCGCATCATCTTCCTGCACATGCACGGCGGCCCGTCGCAGCACGACCTGTTCGAGTACAAGCCGCTGTTGATTCGCGACGACAACAGGCCGCTGCCGTTCGCCAAGCCCGACGTGCAGTTCAACGAGACCGGCAACCTGTTCAAGAGCCCCTGGGAGTTCAAGCAGCACGGGCAGTCGGGCCACTGGGTGAGCGAGCTGCTGCCCCACTTGGCCGGGGTCGCCGACGACCTCTGCTTCGTGCGCTCGATGTACGGCACCAACGCCGCCCACGGCGGGGCCATCCTCGCGATGAACACGGGCAGCGACCGCTTCGTGCGGCCCTCGATGGGGTCGTGGATCTCGTACGGGCTCGGGACCGAGAACGAGAATCTTCCCGCCTTCATGACCATCTGCCCGTCGTACCAGCACGGCGGCGTGCAGAACTACTCGGCCGCGTTCCTGCCCGCCGCCTACAACGGCACCGCGATCGGCAACACGCGGATGAACACCGCCGAGGCGACCATCGACTTCCTCGAGAACCAGGCGGTCAGCCCCGCCGTGCAGCGGGCCGAGGTCGACCTGCTCCAGCGCTGGCAGCGCCGGCAGCTCGAAGCGACCGGGCCCGATCTCGCCCTCGAGGGCCGCATCGAGTCGTACGAGCTCGCGTTCCGCATGCAGACCGAGGCGCCCGAGGTGATGAGCGTCGAGGGCGAGTCCGAGGCTACCCGGCGCCTCTACGGCCTCGACGACCCGGTGGCCGGCGACTTCGGGCTGCGCTGCCTCCTCGCCCGGCGGTTCTCCGAGTCGGGGGTGCGCTTCGTGCAGGCCACTCACGGGCCCGACACGAAGTGGGACCACCATTCCGGGCTGATCACGGGGCTGCCCCGGAGCTGCGCCGAGATCGACCGGCCGGTGGCCGGGCTGATCACCGACCTCAAGCAGCGGGGCCTCCTCGACGAGACCCTGGTGCTGTGGGGCGGCGAGTTCGGGCGCACGCCCGGGGCGGAAGCGGGGGCCCGCAACGGCCGCGACCACAACCCCCACGGCTACACCATGTTCATGGCCGGGGGTGGCGTGAAGGGCGGCCACAGCCACGGCCGCACCGACGACTACGGCTACTACGCCATCGAGAACAAGGTCCACATCCACGACCTGCACGCGACCATCCTGCACCTGCTCGGCCTCGACCACGAGCGCCTGACCTACCGGAGCCAGGGACGCGACTTCCGGCTCACCGACGTGGCCGGCGTCGTCGTGGAGGACATCCTGGCCTGATGGCGCGGACGCGCGTGTTCGGCCCCGTCCGGCCGAGCGGTGCTGGCGGCGGGCGCAATAGCGCTACGGCTCGCCCTCGAAGAAGGGCGGCCAATTCCCCCTGAAATGCCATAATTGCTCTCATTGTGGCGATAGAGAGGGAATTTTTACGGCCGCCTTCGGGACACTTCTTCCTGTTCGGCCCGCGCGGAACCGGCAAGAGCACCTGGCTGCAGGCCACGTTCCCGAACGCCGCCCGGATCGATCTGCTCGCGCCGGCCCAGCAGCGGCTGTACGCGGCGCGGCCGGAGCGGCTGCGGGAGCTGGCCGCGGCGCCCGGCGTGGCCGACCTCGTGATCGACGAGGTGCAGCGGGTTCCCGAGCTGCTGACCGTCGTTCACCAGTTGACGGAGGAGTCCGGCCGCCCGCGTTTCGTGCTCACCGGATCGAGCGCGCGCAAGCTCAAGCGCAGCGGAGTCGATCTGCTCGCCGGTCGCGCGGTCGTGCGATCGATGCATCCGTTCATGGCCGCGCTCGGCCCGCGCTTCGACTTGGCGGCGGCCCTCGACCAGGGGTTGTTGCCCTTGATCTGGGACGCCGGCGATCCTGCGGATACGCTGAGCGCCTACGCGGGGCTCTACGTCCAGCAGGAGGTCCAGACGGAGGGGCTGGTGCGCGACCTGGGCGCGTTCCACCGGTTCCTCGAAGCCATCAGCTTCTCGCACTCGGCCGTGCTCAACACCAGCGACGTGGCGCGAGAGTGCGCGGTGCGGCGCAAGACGGTGGAGGGGTTCATCGAGATCGTCGAGGACCTGCTGCTGGCGTTCCGGCTCCCGGTCTTCACCCGCCGCGCGCGCCGGCAGGTCACCGCGCACCCGAAGTTCTACTTCGCCGACGCCGGCGTGTTTCGCTCCCTGCGGCCGGCGGGACCGTTGGACCGGCCGCAGGAGGCCAGTGGCGCGGCGCTGGAGGGGCTGGTCGCGCAGCACCTGCGGGCGTGGATCGACTATTCGGGAGCCGCCGCCACGCTCGCGTTCTGGCGCACGCGGGCCGGCAGCGAGGTCGACTTCGTGCTCTACGGCCGCGACGTCTTCTGGGCTCTCGAGGTCAAGCACGCTGCGCGCATCCGGCCGGCGGATCTCAGGTCTCTGAAGAGCTTCGCCCGCGACTATCCGGAAGCGCAGCCCCGGCTGGCCTACCTCGGCGACGAACGCCTGCGGATCGACGGCATCCTGTGCGTGCCGGTGACCGAGCTGCTGCACGGCATCGTTCCGGGGAAGCCGCTGCCCTGATGGCGGCAGCCGGCGGCGTGGTATCGTCGGGCGAATCCGATGCTGGCGCCGGCCGCGCCGGGCCAATACAGGCGGAGGCGACGCCCATGAGATGTAATCCGGGACTCTTCCGCGGCTCGTTCCGATGGCGGGCGATCGCGCCGCCGGCGGCCCTGGCCTTCCTGCTCGCCGCGCTCCCCCTGGCCGCGCAGCCGGCGAGCGAGGCCGCACCGGCGCCGGCCGACCGCCCGAACATCCTGTTCCTGTTCGCGGACGATCAGCGCGCGGACACGATCGGCGCCTCGGGCAACGAGTGGATCGACACTCCGAACCTCGACCGACTGGCCGCCGAGGGCCTGAGCTTCGAGCGCAACTACGTGTTCGGCTCCAACAGCGGCGCGGTGTGCGTGCCGAGCCGGGCGATGGTGCTGACCGGCAGGAGCTGGATGCGCTCGCCGAACGACATGCGGGGCGTCCCGACCCTGCCGCGCGAGCTGGAGGCGGTGGGCTACCGCACCTTCATCACCGGGAAGTGGCACAACGGCGAAGAGGCGCTGCTGCGCAGCTTCGATCATGGCACGGCGGTGTACCTGGGCGGCATGGCCGATCACACGCAGGTGGAGGTGCAGGACATCGAAGACGGCAGGCTGGTCCGCCGGCGCGTCGGGCGGGAGTTCTCGAGCGAGCTGTTCGCCGACGCGGTGATCGCGTTTCTGGACGAGCAGGCGCGTCTGGAGGAACAGGCACCGCTGCGGGAGCAGGCGCGCGCCGCCGGGCAGTCCGGGTCGCAGCCGGAGCAGCCGTTCTTCGCCTACGTGCCGTTCATGGCGCCCCACGATCCGCGTCAGCCGCCGCCCGAGTACCGCGAGCGCTACTACCGCCGCAACCTGCCGCTGCCGGCCAACTTCATGCCGCAGCACCCGTTCGACCACGGCGCCCTGATCCTGCGCGACGAGAACCTGGGCGCCTGGCCGCGCACGCCGGAGATCATCCGCGATCAGTTGGCCGAGTACTACGGCCTCATCACCCACCTGGACGAGCAGGTGGGGCGGATTCTCCAGGCACTGGAGGAGAACGGTCAGGCCGACAACACCGTGGTCGTCTACGCCGCCGACCACGGGCTGGCGATGGGCAGCCACGGGTTGCTCGGCAAGCAGAACCTGTACGAGCACTCGATGCGTTGCCCGCTGATCATCCGCGGGCCGGGCATCCCACAAGGCTCGACGGATGCCTTCACCTACCTCTACGACCTGTTCCCGACCCTGCTCGGACTGGCTTCCGCACAGACGCCGCCCGGCATCGACGGCCGGGACCTGGGGGCACTGTGGTCGGGCGAGGGCGAGACGGCCTGGCGCCAGAGCCTGTTCCTGCCGTACCGGGACCTGATGCGCTCGGTGCGCGACGAGCGGTACAAGCTGATCGTCTATCCCAAGGTGAACCACCGGCAGTTGTTCGACCTCGCCGACGATCCCGACGAGCTGCGCAACCTCGCGGCCGACCCCGCGCACGGGCAGACCCTGGCCCGCATGGAAGCGTTGCTCGAAGGCTGGAGAGCCGCGCTGGCCGATCCCGTGCCGCTCGAAGCCTCCGACCCGTTGCCGCTCCGGCGCGATCTCACCGGGCAGGCGCGCGAGCCGGACCGCTGGCAGCCACGGTGGATCGTGGACAAGTACTTCGATCCACCGGCCTCGACCGATCCCAGGTAGCACGGTCGTGGACATCGCCCTCGCTCAGCGTGCCCGAAGCGCGCGTTCATCGGGGCCGGTCAATTCGTTCCTTTCCAAAACTTGACCAGCTCAGCAGCGAGCCTTTCAGCTCCCTTCTTTGTCAGGACAAACTTAACGATTATCGACACTCTCAAATTCGCCCGAGCTGGCTGCTTGTTCGCCTGAGCCTGCTCAAACCAGTTTCCGTTGCTGTAAGTTTGATGGGGAAATCCCTATCCATGGGATACGACGGTGTCAAGATGTCGGCATCACAGACCCTTGTTCGACGCGAGTGCGATCTTTGGAACACGGGGGTGGCGGCGGAGGCGCTCATGCTTCGATACTGAGTCTCCCCCGTTGTTCCGAACGGGACTCTCGAATGACGATGTTGACGTCGCGTCCCAGTGCCGTCAGCAGGCGCAGCAGGCGCTCCATGGAGTACTCCCGAAAACTGCCCCGCAGCAGGCGTGACACATCGGGTTGCGACAGCCCGAGTAGCTTCGCGGCTTCGACCTGCTTGAGGCCGCGCCGGCGAATGATCTCGTCGATGCGGGTGACGAGTTGCGCCTTGAGCAGGTGCGCTTCGGCGTCCGGGAGCTCCAGGTCTGCGAAGACGTTGCCGCCACCGCGTTCGATCTCGTCCTTGTCGGCAGTCATCGATCTACCCTCCACCATAATTCTCGTCGTGGTGTTGCTGCGCGGCTTCGAGCCTGCGTCTGACCAGGTCGATCTCCTGCTTCGGCGTTGCGATTCCCCGCTTGGCCTTCTTTTGGAAGACGTGCAGGACGTAGACAGCGAACTTGAATCGGACCGTGTACACCACACGGAAAGTGTCACCATCATGGCGCGAGGAGATCTCCTGGCTGCGCAGGTCAAGGCTCGAGAACTCATCCCGGCCGCGCCGGCCTCGGTCAGAGACTTCTCATCGGCACGATGGCGGCAGCGCGGCCCGCCGGAATGAGGGCGGCGACCAGCGCGCACGCGGCGAGTGCGCCGGCGGCGACGGCAAGGGATAGCGGATCCCAGAAGGACACGCCATGGAGCTGGCTTGCCATGACCCGGACGGCGCCGACGGCGAGAGGCAGGCCGAGAACGAGCCCCACCGCCACACGCCGAAACGCTTGACGCAACACCATCCCGATCACCTTGACGCGGTCCGCGCCAAGTGCCATCCGGATGCCGATTTCGTTGGCCTGCTGCGCCACCATGTACGCCGTGACGCCGTACACGCCAACGCCGGCCAGCAGGAGGGAGACAATCGCGAACAGGCCTGCCAGGCTCGCAACAGCCTGCTCTCGATCGGACGCCAGCTCGATTTGCTGCTGCATCGTTCTGATGCTGACGATCGTCAGGTTGGGATCGGCTTCCGCCAGCGTCCTCCTCAGAATCGGCTCGATTTCGCCAAGCGCCGAGTCGGTCACCACCACGATGCCCTGGACGAAATGGGAGAGTCGCTCGACCATCCTCCTGTAGTCGGTCGCATACTCGATGCGCTGTGCGAGCGGAACGAAGAACATCGGACCCGCCGGTTCGCTCAGTCCCGCCCGCAGGAACTTCGTGTCGCGTATGATGCCGACGATGCGGAACGTATCGGCGTTCTCGGGCCGCTCGACGCCGAAGTGTTGACCGACAGGATCTTCATCCTCCCCGAAGAAGCGCCTCACGAACGCCTCGTTCACGATTGCAACCGGGGCAGTCGTCTCGTTGTCGGTTTCCGCGAACAGGCGTCCCCTGGCGAGCGTGACGCCCAGGTTCTGAAGATAGTCGGCGCTGACGCGGTTCCAGGATGCTGACGCTTCGTCGCTCGGATTCGACGGCTGCCCGGCCACCAGAATCGTCTCGCTCCAGCTCGAATAGAGCGGATTGGTCAGCGCGAGTCCGGCGCCACGCACGCCGGGGAGGCTTGCAAGCCGCCGCTCGATGTCGTGATAGAGGGCCGACAGCCGCTCCGGCGTGTAGGTGGACGGCAGGCGCTTCAAGCCGATCAGCACGCGTCCCTGCACTTCGTAGCCGACGTCCTGGCGTTGCAGATTCGCGAGACTGCGCTCGAGCATCGCGGCTCCGGCAACGACCGCGACGGAAATCGACAACTGAACGATCAGCAGCGCCGTGCGAAAGCGGAACGAATGCCGGCCGATGCTGCGGCCCTGGCCACGCAACGCATCGATCGGGTCGGTCCGCGTTGCAAGCCATGCAGGCGCCGTACCGAACCCGATGCCCGTGACGAGCGCCAGCCCGGCGGCGAAAGCCAGCACGACCGGCGATGGCGTCGTCGCGATCGGCACGAACTGCGAGCTCTGGAACACTAGCGCGACCAGCAGGCGCGCGCCCGCGGCGGCTACCAGCAGCCCGGCGGCTCCTCCCGCGGCCGCGAGCAGCATTCCCTCCGCAAGCGCTTCCCCCACGATCCGCCGGCGCGTTGCCCCGAGCGCCAGGCGCACGGCCGTTTGCGCCCTGCGGGCGACCGCCCGGGCCAGCAGAAGGTTCGCGACGTTCGCGCACGCCACGACCAGGACGAGACCGCAGATGGCGAGCAGGATCCGCAGGCTGGGTCCGTACTGGTCCCGCATGGAAAGGCCCGCGAGACTGATGCCCGTGCCTGCCGGAACGACCCGGATCGTCTGGTTGGAGAGCTCGCGAACGATGTCCGGCATTCGGTTGGCCGGGTAGTCGGCCTCGTACTGGATCCAGCGGCGCAGGATGCCGGTCAGGCGCGGAGCCACGCCCGCGATCGGGGCAACGTCGCGGAGACGACCGATCGCGAACAGCCACGGCGAAATCGACTGCTGCAGCAACGAGCCGTCGCCGGCGATCAGCGGCTCCTGCTGCAGTGGGATCCACATGCCCGGCGGGTCCGCGCGAACCGTTTCGCCGAAAAACCCCGGCGCCGCCACGCCGACGACCGTGAACGGGTGACCTTCCACGACCATCGTCGAGCCGAGGAGCGACGGGTCCGCCCCGTAGACGCCTTGCCACAGTCGATGGCTCAGCACGACGACAGGAGGCGCCGCCGGCCGGTCGTCATCCGCCGCGAGCAGCCGGCCGCTGGAAGCGCCGACGCCGAGCGTGGAGAAATACGATCCGCTGACGTATTGTGCGCGCACGGGCCTGCCAGCCTCTTCCGCGCCTTGCCGCCGGACGCTCAACAGCGTGCCGCCCCAGTCGAACGCGGTGACGTCCTCGAACTCCGGCGCGCCGGCCTTCAATCGCTCGTAGAGCGGGAACGAGAACAGTCCCCAGCGGCCGTGGCGGCCCGTGGCGACGGTGTCGTCCCCGTCGCCGATCCTGTACAGCCGGGCCGGGTCCGACACCGGCAGCGGTCGGAGCATGACGCTGTCGATGAGCGTGAAGACGGCGGTCGTCCCGCCTGTTCCGAGCGCCAGCACGCCAACCGTCGCGAGACTGAACCCGGGCGTCCGCCGCAGCGAGCGGAGCATGTGGACGATGCCTCGGATCAGCGCCCACATGCGACTACTCCGCGAGCAGCACCAGCGCCGGCAACGAACGGGACAGGGTCATCACGCCTCCTGGATGACGAGATCGATCGCGCCCGAGAGGTACTCCCAGGCGGCGACCTCGCGCTTGAGGTGCGCGCGCCCGGCGCTGGTCAGCGAGTAGAGCTTCGCCTCCCGGGCGGTCTCGGTCGCAGCCCAGCGACCGGCGATCCTTTATGGACAAGTGTACCGTTATACGGTACACTTGTCCATGATTCGAGGCTTTCGTCATCGAGGTCTCAAGCGATTGTACGAGCGTGGTGATCCGAGCCGCGTGCGCGCAGACCAGGCAGATCGCATCGCGCTCGCTCTCGCCGACCTTGACGATGCCCGCAAGCCCTCGGACCTCGACCTGCCCGGCTACCGGCTGCACCCGCTGAAGGGCGATCGGAACGGTTTCTGGAGCATCTCGATTTCCGGCAACTGGCGGGTTGTCTTCCGCTTCGACGATGGCGACGCTCACGACGTTGAACTGGTCGATTATCACTAGCTGGCGGAGGCAGCGAACATGGCGATGAACAACCCCCCGCATCCCGGCCGCAGCATCAGAGAGAACTGCTTGGTCCCGCTCGGTCTGAACGTCACCGAGGCCGCGAAGGTGTTGGGAGTCGCCCGCCATACACTCTCGCGCGTATTGAACGGCCACGCGGCCGTTTCTCCGGAGATGGCCATCAGGCTGGAGAAGGCAGGCTGGTCCAATGCCGAGTTCTGGCTGCGCCGGCAGGCGACCTACGATCTCGTCCAGGCGCGGAGGGACCAGGATCGGATAAATGTCGACCGCTACCAGCCACGGCCGACGGCGTGATGCCAGTAGAGATCTGCTCGATTTCAGCTTGAGGCCCGGCTCGGCGGCCGTCGACCAGGGACGGTCGATCCGCAGCGGTTGCGGGATGTCGACCGGCGGAGCCCGCGCGCGAGGAGATTGGTGTATAAAGTGGGCGCAAACCACCGCACGGACGACGGTTCCAGTCGCCGTGACGGAAACCCCTGGAGACGAGACGATGACACGCTGGACACTCGCGGCGGCGCTGCTTGCGCTGCTGATGGCTCCCACCCCCGTCATGGCGCAGGAGGCCGCCGCGGTCCGCTCCGCGCACGAAGACCTCGAGCCGGGCACCCGGACCGACGACCTCGGCATCACGATTGGCATCCCCGCCAGTCATCCGGCGCGTCGGTACCCGGCGTCCCACGAGTTCCCGACCGGACCGGCGATCGGCGAGCGTCTTCCCGAGTTCGCGCTGCCGAATCAGAACGGCCGCGTCGTCGACTACCACGCGGATCGCGGTGATTCGAAGTCCATCGTCGTGTTCTATCGCTCGGCGGTGTGGTGACCGTACTGCCGCACGCAGCTGGTCGAGCTGCAAACGAACCTGGGGCTCTTCGAAGAGGCAGGCATCCGCGTCTACGGCGTGAGCTATGACAGTCCGGAGCAGCTCCGGGCGTTCGCCGACGAACACGACGTGACCTACGAGCTGCTGTCCGACGCCGACTCGGCCGTGATCCGCGAGTTCGGCATCCTCAACACCTTGATCTCCCCGGACGATCCGGAGCAGGGCGCCGGCCGCAGCTTCTACGGCGTGCCGTTCCCCGGCGTCTACGTCACGGACGAGAGCGGCGTGGTCACCGAGAAGTTCTTCCACCGCCACTACGCCACCCGGGAATCGGCCGGCACGATCCGCGACTCAGCGCTCGGCAGGATCCTCGCGCGTCACGAGGCGCCGGCGGTCGAGCTCGGCTCGGATCAGGTCAGGATCTCCGCCTTTCTGTCCGACGAGTCGATGACGTTCGAGACCCAGTCGATGGTTCGCGTGCGCTTCGAGCTCGAGGACGGCCTGCACATGTACGGCCGGCCGCTTCCCGACAACTACATCGCCTCGGAAGTGACGATTCCCGGCACCCCCGGCCTGCGGGTGGGGGCGGCGCAGTACCCGCCGACATACCCGCGAGAGTTCCCCGCGCTCGGCGTCACGCTCAACGTCTACGAGGGTGTCGTCGATGTCGCGATTCCGGTCACGCCGAACGCCGAGGTGTTCCACCGGTCGAACCCGGACCGGCCGGACGTGGTCGACGTGCCGTTGTCGATCCTGTACCAGGTCTGCAGCGAGACGATCTGCTATACGCCGAGGACGGAGACGCTCTCGCTGGCCGCGCCGTTCCAATCGCTCCTGTCGCCGGGCGCCCGGAGAGAACGATAGCGGTGGCGAGCTCGTAGCCTCGGCATCGAACCACGTTGCCGTCCGCGCCCATCCGACGAGCGGCGGGTCGGGCCCGATGAAGCAGTCCCCGTCCACAGGTCGGCGTCCATTGACACGTATTACGTGCACACATACCATGTGAGACATGAACGTAACGCTGTCGGTCGACGATCGGGTCGTAGCGGAAGCCCGACGCATCGCTGCCGTGCGGGGTACCAGCCTGAACCAGATCGTCCGAGATTTTCTGAACGAACTCACGCGGGTAGACGAAGTGGAATCGGTGGTCACGCAGCTCGATGCGTTCTGGGCCGAGGAAGACTATCGCTCGGAAGGCCCATGGACCCGCGAGGAGCTGCATGAACGGTCGTGAGTTCCTGGATACGAACGTTCTGATCTATGCCCACGACGCGCGGGATCCGCGCAAACGAGCGTGTGCCCGCGAGTTGATTCGGCGCCTCTTGCGCGAGCGGCGCGGCGTGCTGTCGCTTCAGGTTCTGCAGGAGTTCTTCGCGGCCGCCACCCGGAAGCTGGGGATGAGCAGCGAGGATGCCAGGGCGCGTATCGTGCAGTACTCGTGTTTCGACATCGTGACGCTCGGCGTCGACGATGTGGTCGCGGCGATCGATCTGCACAGGCTGCACAGGCTGTCGATCTGGGACGCGCTCGTCGTGCGAGCTGCCCTGAATGGTGCCTGCACGACGCTCAACACCGAGGACATGCAGTCCGGCTACCTCGTCGAGAGGCTGGCGTTCCGAAACCCGTTTCAAGCTCTGTCGTGAACAGACCTGGGCCGCGTCGTCGCCCCAGTATGGGTGCGTTGCGGCACCGCCCGACGCCGGCCGCTCATCTCCATCCTCCGCACGAGGCCGGGCTCGTCGGAGCATGTCGAAGTGCTCGACCTGCCCCGACGAGCCCCGGCGAAGGTCTCGCTGCTATCAATCGACCGCGTACTTGGTGAACGCGCCACCCGCGAAGCGGAGCGAGTTGGGTCCCTCGGCCGCGAACACGTTGCCGTCCACGTCCACGGCGACGCCCTCGCCGGCCGCCCCCTGGTACGGCCGCGTGTCCGCTTCGAACGGCGGGATGAAGCCGACGACGCGGTCCTCGTGCAAGGGCGAGATACGCACGCCGCCCACCCAGTTCGGATGGCTGAGCATGCTCGACTCGGAGTCGATGGAGTACAGCATCTCATCGGCGGTGATGTAGATGCCGCTGGTGCGCCCGTGCGAGTACAGCGAGTCGAGGTACTCGCCTTCCTGGTCGAAGATCTCGATGCGGTGGTTGCCGCGATCCGCGACCAGGACCCGCCCCTGTGCGTCGATCTCGATCCCGTGGGGTGTCCTGAACTCGCCGTGCAGGGTACCGACCCGCCCCCACGCCTTGATGAACGTGCCGTCGGCGGCGAACTTCACGATGCGGCTGGCGACGCCCGCCTCGCGTCCCTCCTCTATCGCCTGGTTGGTGGTCAGGCTCTGGGCGCTGTGGCCGTCAGCGACGAAGATGCTGCCGTCCGGCGCGATGACCACGTCGCTGGGCTGGTTGAAGTGGTCGGGGCCGGACCCGGGCTGGCCCGCGGTGCCGAGGCTCATCAGCAGCTCGCCGTCGGGGCTGAACTTGTGGACCTGGTGCCCCTTGGTCCCCTCCTCGTTCCCCACGAAGTCGGTCACCCACACGTTGCCGTCGTCGTCCACGTGGATGCCGTGGGGCGTCACCATGATGCCCCCGCCGAAGTTCGCCAGCACCTCCCCGGTGTTGCGGTCGAGCTTGAAGATGGGGTCGACGGGGTTCGAGTCGCAGTTGATGCGCGCGCCCGAGCCGAACGAACCGGCGCCGCAGCGCTCGTAGCCCCAGACGTGGCCGTCGGTCGGATCGATGTCGATGCCGGCGGTCGAACCCCACTCCCGCCCCTCGGGCAGGTCACCCCATGGCGCGATGACGGTCGAGGTCGGGTTCGGCAGGCCCTCGCCCGTGATCGTGTTGCCGAAGGTTCCGCTCGTCTGCGACTCGGGGGCGGTTACGCCCAGCACGAGGGCGACGCAGGCGAACAGGGCGGCCATCAGATAGCGTGACGCTGACATGGCATTCTCTCCTTAATCTCCCTCCTTTAGATGGCGAGCGAATGATAGCCTGAAACCGGGCTTGACCCGAAGCCCTTCCCGACTCGCGCCGACGGTGAGGGCGGGACGAGCTGGCCGTGCGACGGCTCCGGCGACGTCGAGCGCCGATGGGATTCGTTCGAGTCCGGGTCCACGAGCCGGGCGCGTGCCGCGTGCCCCGCCGCAGAAGAGAGGTGGTTCGTGCGTGAATGGATCGGTCGATTCGGATGCATCGCCGCGTTGGGCCTGTTGCCGATTGGCGTGTCGCACCTCGGCGGCGACACCGTCGCCTTGGCGCAGCGGGGAGAAGCGCCGGGGGACGCGGTGTCGGCGGGAGAGCTCTTCGTCGAGCCGCCGACCCTGATCAACCTCGGCTTCGAGTGGTCCATCGAAGGCGACGACAACCGGAACGCCGCGGTGGAGGTGTCGTATCGCCGGCAGGGCGGGACGGCGTGGTCGCCGGCCCTCCCGCTCCTGCGGCTCCAGCGCGAGCGAATCTCGGTGGGCAACCAGTTCGACGTCGTCGTTCCGAACATGTTCGCCGGCAGCATCCTGGACCTGGAGCCCGACACGGCGTACGAGGCGCGGTTCGTGATGACCGATCCCGACGGCGTGATGGGAGACGCCGGCAGGACCGTGACGGTGCGGACGCGGGCCGAGCCGGTGCCGTACGCGGAGGGTCGGGTGTTCCACGTCTATCCCCACGGCTTCGACGGCGCGAAGATCGAGCCGTCGTTCGAGGGGCTGATATGCGCGTACAACTCCTCGTGCGGCGGCGGGGACTTCGCCACGGCGGGGCGCCCCCGGGTGCGCGCCGGCGACACCCTCCTCGTGCACGCCGGCCTCTACCGCTACAACCACCTGGAGTACGGCGGAGCGAACCGCGCCTTCCCCTTCGAGGGCACGTACTACCTGACGGCCGACGGGACGCCCGAGCGGCCGATTGTCATCAAGGCGGCGGGTGACGGCGAGGTGATCTTCGACGGCAACGGCAACTTCGCCCTCTTCAACGTCATGGCGGCCGACTACACCTACTTCGAGGGCATCACGTTCCGCAACACCGAGTTCGCCATCTGGGCCGGCCAGCAGTTCATCGCCGGGGCCAGGGGGCTCACGGTCAAGCGCTCCCGCTTCGAGGACGTCGGGGTCGGCGTCTTCACGAACTACTCGGGGTCGAGCAACTTTTACATCGCCGACAACCGGTTCCATGGCCGGAACGACCCGGCGCGGATGATCGGCTGGAGCGACGCGCCGATCTGGGGGCGGTTCGACGGCGTCGACGGGCAGGTCCATCCGCCCGTCATGGCGTCCTACGTGGCGGTGAAGCTTTACGGCCCCGGCCACGTCGTGGCCCACAACTACATCGCCGACTTCCACGACGGGATCAACGTGGAGACGTACGGAAATCCCGACGGCAGCGTCGCATCGGCGCCGGGGATGCCCGACGGACCCAGGTACCCGCCGCGCGGGCATTGGGACCGCCGTCCCGTCGCGATCGACTTCTACAACAACATCATCACGAACTCCCACGACAACCCCATCGAGACCGACGGCAGCCTGCACAACGTGCGCGTGCTGCGGAACCTGTTCATCAACCACCCGTCGCACGCGTTCTGCAGCCAGCCGGTGCTCGGCGGACCCGTCTACTGGATTCGGAACATCGGCTACAACCTGCCGGGGGGATCGAGCCGCTTCTTCGGCGCCGCCGGCGTCGTGTTCTACAACAACACCATCCTCTCCGAGACCACCGGGACGATGTCGAACACGCACTGGCGGAACAACCTGATCCTGGGGCAGAACGGGGCGCCCGACTTCCGCCGGCTGCGTCCGAACCTGTTCGGGATCACGACGTTCACCAACTACACCTCGTCGGACTACAACGGCTTCGGTTCCGCGCCCGACACCGAGATGCCGTTTCGCTGGGAGAGTCCGCCGTTCGACGTGGCCGCCGACTTCCGGGCCCCGGGTCACGCCCCGGCGCTGGAGCTGCGCGAGTTCGCGACGCTGGAGGAGTACAGTGCGGCGACCGGGCAGGAACGGAACAGCGTCGAGGTGGGATACGACGTGTTCGTGAACGTCCCCGCGCTCGATGCCCGGGACGTGAGCACGCTCCAGGCGGTCTACGACGCGGACGACCTCGATTTCCGCCTGCGGCCCGGATCGGCGGCCGTCGACCGGGGGATGGTGCTGCCGACGGTGACCGACGGCTTCACCGGCAGCGCGCCCGATCTCGGGGCGCTGGAGATCGACGTCGCCCCGCCGCACTACGGGCCTCGCCCGTAGAGTCCTACGGCGCGGGCACGAATCCCGACCGGTCCACCCACTCGCCGAGGCGCATGACCCGGTCGATGTCCAGCGTGTTGCGGATGTCGGCCAGCGGATCGGCGTTCAGCACGATCAGGTCGGCGACCTTGCCCGCCTCGAGGGTGCCGTAGTCAGCCTCGCCCACCGGGGGCATCTGCGCCGCGCCGGTGGCGGTCGCCGCGACGATGGCGTCCATCGGGGTCAGGCCGGCCTCGACGTACATCTCCATCTCGTGGTGCATGCCCCAGCCGAACGGCACGTTGGGTGTCCCGGCATCGTTGCCGAGCGCGACCGCGACCCCGGCGTCGTGCATCGTCTTGACGAAGTCCAGCAACTGCCGGAACGAGGCCTTGCGGTTCTCGAATCCCGGGTCGTCGACCACCTCCGCCCGGCGTGCCGGGTCGTCCCACCCGGCCAGGGCATCGGGGTTGAACAACTCGAACGCGGCGCGCAGCTCGGGGTCGTCGAGCAGCTCCGGATGCTCGGCGAAGTGCCAGCGGTTCTGGACGATGGACAGGGTCGGGGTGAAGTAGACGTCGTTGTCCAGGCACATCCGGATGAACTCGGCCGAGGGTTCGGGATCGTCCATGGGGACGCCGGAGCCCGGCCCGAAGGTCAGCACGGTGCTGTGCAGGAAGTCCCACAGGCCGGCCTCGACGAGCTGGCGGCCGTCGGCCTCGTCGTCGATGTGGGCGACGGGGATGGCGCCGTTCGCCACCGCCTCGTCGATGATCGCCGCGCGTATCTCCGGCGGGATCTTCAGGCCCGGCTCGGCGACCTCGTTCACCCACATCTTGATGAAGTGCACGCCGAGCGCGATCTGATCGCGCACCAGCGCCCGCGCCTCCTCCTCGGTGGTGGGGGCGTTCCGGCCGGCCGCGTTGAAGCCGCCGGGGTAGGAGAACCCCATGCCCGCCGTATAGGTGCGCGGGGCGTCGGCGCGGCCGGCGGCCCCGAGCAGATAGGCGACCCGCTCCGGCGTGTCGCTGCCGGTGCTCCGCGCGGTGGTCACCCCGTAGTGGAGCTGCGACCGGAACTGGCGCTCGATCTCCTCCGGTCCCTCCCGGTAGTGCACGTGCAGGTTCACCAAGCCCGGAATGATCGTCTTGCCGGTCAGGTCGAGCGTCTCCGCGCCGTCCGGCACGGACGTCGCGTCCCGCGCGCCGGCACTCTCGATCCGCCCTTCGCGAACGACGACGACGGAATCTGCCACGGGGGCTCCCCCGGTAGCGTCAATCAACTGCGCCCCCACGAGCGCGAGTGCGCCCGGTCCCTCGCCAGCGCTCTCTTCAGGCGCTCCAGTCCCTCCGCAAGCCGCGAGAATCAATGCCAGACCTGCTACCACCAGGTGAAGTCGTCTCATGAGAACCTCTCGTCCCGCGGGCTGGTGACGCTGTGGGCGGCAGTCGGACAAATGCCTGTGCCTCCGCATCAGTATGCCCACATCCTGAGCCCGATCAAACCGTTGCTCCAGAAATAGAGCAAGGTGACGGCGCACGCCAGGCTCACGAGCTGGCTGTCCAGCCGGACCAGGCGGCCCGTCTTGACGGGGTACGAGCGAAACGCAGCATGGAGGCTCAGCCCCGTGAGCGCCACGGATGCGAGCGAACCGATGAAGAGGGTAAGAGACGCCGCCGAGACGGTGCCGAGATCCTGGACCACGTCGGAGATCAGGGCGAACGGCAGGACGAACGCAACGAAGATCGAGAGCGCGGCCAGCAGCGGGAAGAGCAGCATCCGGAGGGGGGCCGTCTTCATGCCGCCGAGGACCTTGACCAGCGCCCACACCGGGGCGAAGAGCAGGGCCGATATCAACAGCGCCAGCGTCGTCCCCGCCGCCGCCCACTGGAAGTAAGGCCAGGCGGCGCCCACCCGTGCGTAGCTGCCTGCGGAGCCTTGCTGGAGGAACGGATCGCCTTCGTCGTCGACGACCCTGAACACGCGCGCCACCGGCTCGTTTTCGTACCGGAAGCTCGTCGCCGTGACCGGAACGAGCTCCCTCTTCTCGCCGCCGAGCGGTGCGAGGAAGAGCTTTTCCGCCTCGAGGGTGACGCGCTCGATCGCGAAGAAGCGGCTGAGAACGTAGGCGAGCTGCGGCCTCGGCGTCACGTTCTGATACCAGCCGGTGATCGCCTGCAGTTCCGTGTCCGACAGTTCCGCGGCGGCACCCCGCGGTTTCTCGAACCCCTCGGTCAGGCGCTCGCCCAGCAGGGTGGCGATATCCCGCAGCCCACCGCTCGGCTTGTTGATCGACACGAAGAACCCGACGCCGAGCTCGGACGAGTAGGCGCTCGTCGACGCGAAACCCGTGATGCCCCCGTTGTGGCCGTGGAAGAGGTGACCGTTCACGATCGAGGTGAAGTTGCCGAGTCCGTAGCCGTAGGTGAAACCGGCGCGCGCCGCGAGCGTCGTCGTCGGCGTCTCCATCCTGGTGATGGTCTCCGGAGCGAGGACACGGACACCGTCGAGCGTGCCCCGGTTGATCATCATGCGCAGGTAGCGCGCCATCTCGCGTGCCGATGCATTCATCCCGCCGGAAGGCCTGATGATGATGTGGTCGTAGTTCGCCTCGCTTACCCCGTCCGGCTCGTAGCCCTTCGCCGGCAGGGCCGCATCAGGCGGGAAGTGGAAGGTCGAGCTGTCCATGCCGAGCGGCTCGAGCACGTGCTCGCGGACGTAGTCCTCGAAGGTTCTTCCAGTGATCTTCTCGACGATGTACGCGGCAACAGCCGGGCCGGAGTTGGAGTACGACATGTGCGTGCCGGGCCGCCAGCGGCTGACCCGCGAGCCGGGATTGTAGGCGAGGCCCTCGGCCAGCGTGATCCCGGGATCGTCCACCTTCGCGTACTCGCGGAAATGGATGTCGTCGAAGCCCGCCGTGTGCTCCATGACCATGGCCACGGTGACCGGATGCGTCTCTTCCCAGGCGTTGGTGAATTCGACCTCGGGCGCCAGCTCGCGGACCGGGGTGTCGAGATCGAGGAGACCGTCTTCGACCGCGTGAAGCACCGCCAGGGCCGTGAAGCTCTTCGAGATGGACCCGATCCGGAACAGGTGGTTCGGCGTCACATCGACGCCGCCGGCGACGTCCGCCAATCCGACGCCGCCGGCCCAGATCGTCCGGTCCCTGTCCACCAGCGCGACCGCGGCGCCGGGGATCCGGTTTTCGTCGAGGATCTTCTGGATCGCGGCTTGCAACTCCTCGACGTCGACGGACACACGCTCGGGGCCCGGATCGATGCGCTCCGGCTCCTGCGCCGCGACCGCGAGCGGCAGCGCGCACGCCAGCACGAACAGGATGGAACGGAATCCGCCCACGTAGCCTCCTCCGGCGACGTCCGAGTGTCGCCGCAACATACCACGGCCGATCCGCCGCCGCCCTGGCGCGCGGACCACGCCCGGATGGTCGTCCCCATATCATTGGACGGTGCCCGAGCCGGATCCGGTCGATCGATTCCGAGATCGGTATGCCCAACCTCGAGGCGAGGTCGCGCGGCGGGTGGAACGCGCAGTCCTCGGACACGCAGTCGGCCTGAACGGCTTCACGACCGTGGCGCAGGCGGAGACCCTCTGCGACGCTCTTCCGGTAACCACCGGCGGCCGTCTCCTGGAAGTCGGCTGCGGTCACGGATGGCCGGGATTCCACATCGCGCGGCGGCACGCGTGCGAGTTCGTCGGCAGCGACGTGCCGCTGGACGCGCTGCGGGACGCGCGGGCGAATGCGGGCGTGCGCCAGCTTGGCGCTCGCGCGGTGTTCGTCGCGGCGGACGGGCGCGCACTGCCGTTTCCGTCCGCCGTGTTCGACGCCATCGTCCATGCCGACACGTTCTGTTGAATCCCGGACAAGCTCTCCGTGTTGAGAGAGTGCCACCGCGTCGTGAAGCCGGGAGGTCGCATTGCAGGCTACGTGATTCACACGCCGGCCGGGCTCGGTGCGGCCGACGAGCAACGAGCCCGCGAACTGGGACCCGACCATGTGACCGGCGCCGCCCTGCCGGAAGACCTGACGCGGCAGGCCGGTTTCTCGTACGTCGTCCGGGAGGACGTCACTGATCAGTTCAGGGCGACGGTAGAAGCGATGTTGCGCGCCGCGCGACGATGGGCGCCGGAGTTGCGCGCTGAGCAGGGCGACGAGCTGTATGCGGACGGCTGCGAGCGAGGGGAGGCGAAACTGATCGGCATCCGCGAGGGGTTGCTCCTCCGGTCTCTGGTGACCGCGATCAAGCGCTGAGCCGGCTATACCGGCCGGGGACGGACGGCTCGCCGGCGGGGAGGAGACGCTTCGGGCGCTCCGCGGTGAGGACGCCTGGTCGATGCTCGCGTTCTTCCTCGAAGCACGGCCGGCTGCCCGCGCTGACCGAAGCGGGCGAAGGCAGCGCGGCTTATCGTTCGTCCGGATTCATCCGGCTTGGTACGGTGGACGCCAGATCCGCAGCGCGGTATGACGCGCGGCGTGCAGGAAGTCTCCATCCGTGGTGAGCAGTTCCAGGTCGTGACGGAGGCAGAGTCGCGCGAGCAGGGCATCGATGGTCCCGAGCTGGACCCCATGGCGCCGGCAGATGTTGCGGATATCGGCGGCCGCAACATGATCGTCGCGGTCCGGCACGATCATCGGCAACGACGCGAACCGCTTCAGGATCGCATCGCGGGCCGTGGGTCCGCGGAAGCCCTGGAGCAATTCCTGAAGGACGAGCCCGGTCGTGTACACGGCATCTCGGGATGTGAGCGCTTCTCGCAGACGGACCGGCTCGGGAGCATCGCCCGGCGAGTCTCTCCGGAACGCGAGAGACCAGACGCTGGTGTCGACGAACAGACTCATCCGCGCGAGCGCTCAGCCTTGTAGTCGAAGGTCGGATCCCAGTCGAGCGAGTCGAACAGCTCCAGCAGCCGGCGTTGTTCGCGCCGCGCGATGAACTCCTGCAGCGCCAGGGTCACGGCCGCGGTCTTGGTTCTCTTTCCGCTGAGCTCCAGGGCGCGCTCCAGCAGGTCCGGGCTGATCGCCAGATTCGTTGCCATGTGCAGAGTGTCGCACAATCAGCCGCACAATGCTCGAAGGCCAGGGGATATCCTGTCGCCACAGTCACCGGCGTGACCTCGTGTTGTCGCGAAGCCATGCCTCGAGGGTGGCGAAGTTGAAGTCGGCGTCCTGATAGAGACGAGACACGAACGCCCACGCTTGGTGAGCGTCGGCGGTGATATCGACGCCGTCCCGCATTACTTCTCGAGCTTCTCGTAGAGTGCCGCGAACCGGGCGTGGCTGCGCTGATAGGGGGCCATCACCATGCGGGCGGGCCCCTGTCTTGCCTGTCATCGCCGGCTGCCCGGAGCCGGATGCGGCGGCAAGCGCCCCGAAACGCCTCGCCGACGAGGCGTTTCGGCCCATCCCCCCCGCTCCATGACCTTGCGCCTCAGCACTTCTCCGTGTCGACGATCAGCCCGTCGAAGTCGAAGATCAGTGCGCGCAGCATTCTCCATGGCTCCTGACGTGGTTAACCGTATCAGACCATCTACGTGCCCGGTGTCGAATCCTCTCGCCAGGCCGCCTCCCACCCGTCCGAGCATCGCCACAACCGGGACTGCACGGTATCCTTTCTGATTGGTTGCGGTTCATGGTGGTCGGCGGGGTCGATCCACCGGTGGAGGAGTAGAGATGCGGTACCTGTCCGTCACGTTTGCCTGTTTCCTCGTCGCGGCATGCCTGGTCGCAATGCCGGCCGTTGCCCAGACCGAGGAGTCGGCGCCGGCGCCCCGCACGGCCTGGGGCCAGCCGGACCTCGGGGGCGTCTGGGAATACAAGACCCGCACGCCGCTGGAACGTCCCGAGCAGTTCGACGGCCGGGAGTTCCTCACCGAGGAAGAGGCGGCCGAGATCGAGCAACGCGAGCGCGCCCGGATCCAGGCGATGGAGGAGCGGCCCGCGCAGCGGACCATCGCCATCCCGACCGCCGGCGACCGGCCCGGACGGTGGCTAGACTCGCCGGATCATCCGAGCCTGCAGGGGCAGACCGGGTCGTACAACATCTTCTGGTTCGACTGGGGGACGACCGCCGTCAGCACGCGGCGCACGTCGCTCATCGTCGATCCGCCGGACGGCCGGCTGCCCGCGCTGACCGAGGCGGGGCAGGAGCGGGCGCGGACCATGGGCTCCCGCTCTTCCTTCAGCGACACGGTGAGCACGGCCGAGTCGTACCTCGACCTCAGCAATTCCGACCGCTGCCTGATGAGCGGCAACGCGGGACCGCCGATGCTGCCGGGGGTTTACAACAACAACATGCAGCTCTTCCAGACGCCGGACCACGTCGCCATCATGAACGAGATGATGCACACCGTCCGCGTCATTCCGCTCGACGGCCGCCCGGCCCGGGCCAACGGCATCCGGCAGTACGTCGGCGAGGGGCGCGGCTACTGGGAAGGCGACACGCTGGTGGTCGAGACGGTCGACTTCAACGACGATCGGACCCACACCACGTGGCGGAACACCAGCCGCAACCGGACGCTGGTGGAGCGGTTCACGCGCGTCGACGCCGATACGCTGGTCTACCAGTTCACGGTGACCGATCCTGACACCTGGGAGCGGCCGTGGTCGGTCGAGTTGCCGATGCAGCGCAGCGAGCTGCCGATCTACGAGTTCGCCTGCCACGAGGGCAACTACGGGCTCGAGAACATCCTGGCCGGGAACCGCCGGGCGGAGGCGGAGGCGGCGGGCCGGTAAGCGGCGGGCCGGTAAGCGGCCGGCCTGATCGCCCGCGCAGCAGCACCGGCGGTAGCTGCACTACCGCGCCCGTGTGCCCTTCGAGACGCTTGGGAAGCCAGCAATGACCGTAGTCGCGAGACACATGAGCCGCATCAAGGCCTCGCCCGCCGCCGTCATCTCCGCGCACGCCATGGAGTTGGCGCGGGCCGGCCGCGACGTCATCGCGCTGTCGGCGGGAGAGCCGGATTTCGACACGCCGGACCACGTCAAGGCCGCCGCGGTGCGCGCCATCGGCGAAGGGAAGACGAAGTACCCGCCGCTCACCGGCATCCCCGAACTGCGGGAGGCGATCTGCCGCAAGTTGGAGCGGGAGAACGGCCTGCGCTACGCGCCGGATCAGGTGCTCGTCTGCAACGGCGGCAAGCAGGTCATCTACAACGCCCTCGCCGCCACGCTCGACCCCGGCCAGGAGGTCGTCATCCCCGCGCCGTTCTGGGTGAGCTATCCCGACATGGTGCTGCTGGCGGGCGCGGACCCGGTGGTCGTCCCCACCGATCCTTCGAACGGGTTCCGATTGGAGCCGGCGCAACTCGAGGCAGCAATCACCGGGAAGACGAAGTGGCTGATCCTGAACAACCCGTGCAACCCGTCCGGGGCGGTCTACTCGGCGCGGGACATCGAGGGGATCGCCGCCGTGCTGCGGCGGCATCCGCACGTGTGGGTGCTCGCGGACGACATCTACGAGCACATCATCTACAACGGGGAGCCGTTCTCGACGATGGCGCAGGTCGCACCCGATCTGCACCAGCGCACGCTGACGATGAACGGGCTCTCGAAGGCCTATTGCATGACCGGCTGGCGCATCGGCTACGGGGCGGGACCGAAGGAGCTGATCGCCGCGATGGCGAAGATCCAGTCGCAGACCACCAGCGGCGCGTCGAGCATCAGCCAGTGGGCCGGGGTGGAGGCGCTGGATGGCGACCAGAGCTTCATCGAGGACAACGTAGCGACGTTCCGGGGGCGGCGCGACCTGGGCCTCTCGCTGCTCAATCAGGCCGAAGGCCTGTCCTGCCGGTCGCCGAACGGCGCCTTCTATCTCTTCGTCGATTGCCGGGAGACCGTCGGCAAGCGCACGCCGCGAGGTGACACCATCGGCACGGACGCCGACTTGGCGAAGTATCTTCTCGACAGCGAGGAGGTCGCGGTGGTGCACGGCGAGGCGTTCGGCCTGTCGCCGTACTTCCGCGTCTCCTACGCGCTGGCGACGGAGCGGCTCCGGGAGGCCTGCGTGCGGATTCAGCGCGCGTGCGCGGCGCTCTCCGGCTGACGGGCCGGTACCGCCCGGCGGCCGGGAAGTGCGACAGGCCGTTGATCTCGGACGGCGAGCACTTCCGGCTGGCCAGCCGGCGCCGCCCGGCGGCCTGGAGAGCAGGGAGGAACTCATGGAAGGCCGGATGCACGGGCGGCGTGTACGAGACCATCACCACCGCCACCGGCAAGCCGGAGTGGTTGCGGCGGTACGCGGAGCGCCTGAACGCCCACTACGCCGAGGTGTCGAAGCGCTACCGCGTGCTGTACGAGCCGCCGAATCCGCGCGGCGCGCAGATCTCGGCGGGGGCGCGCCCGGGCGTCAACATCCGCCTCTCCGTCGACCTGCGCCTGGAGCAATGACCGGGCATCGCGCTGCTGGCCTTCGAGGTGCGGCGGGACGTGGCCTATTCCGCCATCTGGTACTCGACCTTGCGCGCGTCGCTCACCCGGGTCGATGCGTCCAGGACCTCCAGTGATACCAGATTGCCCTCGTTGTCGTAGTCGAGAATTACCCCCGGCTTGTCTTCGTCGCTCTCGGCGACGGCGCGGTCGTTACGCAGGACGATACTCAGGATGTCCGTTGTCGGGTCGTAGGAGACCTTCATCGACCCTGCTCCCCGGTCCTCGCTTCCTCCACGCGCGAGCCGGCCAGGATGTTCATCAGCCCGTAGTTCCCCTCGTGGCAGGCGTACTCGAACATCGGCTGGTCGCTGAGCGCCCACGGCGACGAGCCGGTCCACGGGCGGGTCCAGACGTTCGGATCGTCCACCGTGAACCGGTAGTCGAGCGTCCGCGGTCCCACCCGGGTGAAGCGCTCCACGACCCGCAGGGCCGGGCTGAGGTCCCAGTTGATGCCCCCCTGCGGTCCGGGGCCGGACGAGAACAGGTAGGCGCGATGACCGAAGTTGGTCGTCTCGACGACGAGCGTGTCGCCCTCCCAGCGTCCCCGCGAATGGCCGCCGAACTGGCTGATGCCGTCGTCGATGGCGGGGCGGCTGTCGAGGTGGATGAAGCGCACGTCGTGGATGTGCTCCTGCACGATCGCGATGACGTCGGCCGTCTGCACTAGGTGGTAGTTGTTGTTGTAGGCAGTGGGCAGCGACGGGACGCCGCGGTACCAGATGCATCGGTCGCCGTAGTCGAACTGCTCGTGCGAGTCGGCCGGTACCACTCCCTCCCGGATTGCCTTCAGGCGCTGCCGCGCCGGCGACGCGACGTGCGCCGCGTGCTCGGGCGTGAGCGCGGGCAGGCGCCCGTTCGGCGGGTCGATGACCAGCGACGTGCGCCGCGTCGGGACGACGGTGGTCCCCCGATCGATCCAGAAGGCGTTGTAGGCGCCGACGTTGCCGCCCACCGGCAGCGGCTCGGTGCGCACGACGCTGGGTGCGTTCGCGCGGGCGTTGGCCTCGACGACCCGCTGCTCGATGGCCGCCGCTTCTTCGGCGGTCAGGAACGCCTTGTCGGCCAGAGCTTCCGGACGTTCGAGCGGCGTCACGGTGGAGCTGTTCCAGACGCCCCCGATGTCGGGATCGCCCCAGGCGGTCCGCGGCGCCTCCCAACCCTGCGGCGATGTCGGCTGGGACCAGCCCGCGGACGGCGCGAGGACCATGCTCGGGGCCAGCACCAGGGCGCCCACGAACACCTGCACGCGCGAAAGGCCACTCATCGCTGACTCCTTCTTCCCGGCGGCAACCGCACCTGACCGATGGGCGTGATTTCCCTGCCTGTCGCCTCGCCTTCGAGACGTCGATGACCCGACGGGAACGATGGCGTCGGTTCCGACAGGGTCACGGACGCAGCTCGCGCCCGTCGCGCTCGAACTTCCGCGCGCCGGCGAGGATGCCGTACAACCCGATGTTGCCCTCGTGGCAGGCGTACTCGTAGATCTCGCCCTCCATGCGCCGGAACGGCATCATGACGGTGTAGGGCGCGGTGTACCGCGCCGGATCGGTCACCGTGTACTCGTAGGCGACGGTATCCGGGTCGAGACGGGTCAGCCGCTCGACCAGGTGCACGCTGGGGCCGTTCCTGCCGTTCCCCCAGTCGCGGAACTGCGTGGTCTCGACCACCAGCGTCTCTCCCTCCCAGTGCCCGCGCGATACGCCCGCCCACTGCTCGACCGCGGGCTTCTCCGTGTCCACGAGGGGAATCATCCGCGCCTGCCGCGCCTGCTCGGTGAGGATGGCGACGTGGTCGGCCGTCTGGAAGATCATCAGGTTGTTGTTGTACGCCCCGGATCGGAGCGGCGGGCCCGACTTGGTGAACACGATGCAGCGGTCGCCCGTGCTCCGGTTCTCGTAGGAGTCGTACATGTGCTCACGGCGGTAGGCGGCCCGCTCGCGGTCGGCCTGCCGGGCCGACTCGGTCAGCGGGGGATACCTCCCGTTGGGCGGATCCACGATCAGCGCCGTCCGCTTGTCGGAGGTCAGCTCGATGCCCCGCTCGTACCAGAACTCGTTGTAGGAGAGCACGCCGCCGTCGGCACGCGACTGGTAGCCGGCGTTCGGCGCTCCCGTCTCGGGATCGAAGAGGTCGCGGTTCTGGCGCGTCCGCTCCGACGCCTCGAACAACGCGGCCTGCTCGGGGCCCAGGGTCTCCTGCCCCTCGAACTGGGCCGGCCGCTGCATCGGGGTCAGCGTTCGGAAGGTGAAGGTGCCCGAGATGTCCGGGTGCCCGTCGGGCGTCCGCATCGGCATGTCGCCCCCGGGCGACTGGGCGGCGGCCGGCTGGGCCGCGAACGCGAGCGCGATCGCCGCTGCCGCGAACGTAGCGAGGCATGTCTTCCGCATTTGCTTACCTCCGGTCCTGGTCGCCTGTGGCAAAGCCCGGCAGCATTCGAGCGGCGATGTATCCCGCGTGGGCTCTCCTGGAGGCGTCACCGGACAAGACTCCGCTGATCATACCCGTCCCCGTCCGAGCCACGTGGCGTTATCCTCATGGTCGACGTTCAAGCGTGCGGCATCGCGGCCTTGTGAGGCTGCGCGCCGGGAGCTCGGCACCGCGGAAAGGAACGAACGCAATCATGCCTACCCGCGCGATTCTCTCGCTCATCTTCACCGTGCTGGCGACGAACGCCGGGGCGCAGGAGCACAGGCTCGACTTCATCTGGGAAGAAGCGCCGTTTCCGCGGGCGCACGCCTCGACCATCGTCGAAGCCGCAGACGGGACGCTCGTCGCGGCCTGGTTCGGCGGCTCCGGCGAGGGGGAGAAGGACGTCGGCGTCTGGTCGTCGCGCAAGCCGCGGGGGGGCGACTGGTCGCCGCCGGTGCAGCTCTACAAGGAGCCGGATCAGCCCGCCTGGAACCCCGTGCTGTTCCGCGGCGACGGGGATGTGATCTGGCTCTACTTCAAGATCGGGGAGAGCCCCCGCGCCTGGAGCGGGGCCTACATGCAGTCCGCTACGGCGGGCGAGCAGTGGACCGAGCCGGTATGGCTGCCGGCGGGCATGCTGGGGCCGGTGCGGGCGAAGCCGATCCGGCTCGCCGGCGGCGAGATCCTCGCCGGGACGTCGCTGGAGAGCTACCGGACGTGGTCGTCCTGGATGGAGATCAGCGCCGACGGCGGCAAATCGTGGAGCAAGCACGGCCCGTTGCTGTTCGGGGATCCGGAGCGCGACCGCATCGGGAGCATCCAGCCGACCCTGCTGGAGATCGAGCCGGGCGTGATCCGCGCGTTCATGCGGACGCCCCGCCGGCTGGGGAAGATCGCGACCTCGATCTCGCACGACGGTGGTCGCACCTGGGCGCCGCTGGAGCTCACCGACCTGGACAACCCGAGCGCCGGCATCGACGCCGTGCGGCTCGACGACGGGCGCTGCATCCTGCTCTACAACCCCTCGGCCACGCGCCGCACGCCGCTCTCGCTGGCGGTGTCGTTCGACGACGGCGTCACGTGGGAGGACTTCCTCGTGGTCGAGGAGCTCGAGGAGGGCCAGCGGGGCGAGCTCTCGTATCCCGCGATGATCCAGGACTCGAACGGGGATCTGCAGCTCACCTACACGTGGAACCGCCGGCGCATCCGCCACGCGACGGTGCCGCTGGAGCTGGTTCCGAATCAGCCCTGACTGCCGGGGGTCGCCGAGACGCTGGCGGGGGAGCGTAGTTTCGATGGACAACCCCGGAGGGTCGCATGACACGCAACGCAATCATCCTCATCGCCCTCGCAGCCGCAGCCGCCGCATGCAGCGGCGCCCGCACATCATCTGTCGCAGCGCCGGAGACGCCGGAGACCGCCGCGCAGGCAGTGGACAGCTCGGCACAAAACCTCGAGGTGGACGTCAGGCTCGGCTGCGAGAGGGAATTCAACCGGAGGTTCAGCTACCTGAGCAGCCGCGCGGCCATGATAGGCCGCTCAACGTTCGACGACTCGTTGTTCGTGCTCCAGGAGTTGCCGGAAGGCAGGATGCGCTTCGAGTGGGACACCTACATGCGGGTGGAGGCCATGCGCACCTACAACATCTATTGTGAAGGCATCATCGACATGGACGGCAATATCCTGTCGATCAGCATGGACGCAACGGAGCAGATAATCTAGCCCGACAAGCATCGCCTACGGCTCCGCTTGCCGCCCAACCGGGCCTGACCAGCAGTCTACGCCGTTCTACGGCGCACACTCCTGGCTCCTGCCGTGAGCAGGGCATCGACATCCGCGGGCGTCGGGCTTGCGTCTCGCGCGTCCAGGCCGCAGCGCTTGAGCGCGGCCACCGCGTTCGCGTAGCGCGACACGTTCTGCGCCGCGTTGACTTAGTAAAGTTAGTCTACTACCCTCGACCGCATGGAGTTGATCCGCACGATTCGTGATCGACACGGGTTGTCCCAGCGCTTGCTCGCGCAACGCGCAGGACTTTCTTTCCGAGGAGTGCAATTGCTCGAAGGGCCGGAGCACGATGCCCGCCTGTCTAGCCTGGAGCGCGTCGTCCATGCTTTCGGATTGCCGCGCAGCGGCGTGCGGCGCGCGGTGGCCCGCGTTCTTCTGGAACCGCCGGCGTCGCTGTTTTGCGCGTCCCTTCGCATACTCGAGGATGGGGAGGCATCGTGGCGCCATCACCTGATGGACTGCGTGGACGCCGTCCGCCGCTCGCGGTCGGCGGCGGAGTTGGAGACACCGCCGGCACGGGAGTTGCCCGAGCGGCTGCGCGCCTTGATGGCGGGAGTCGCCGAGACGCTGGCGGCGGAGTGTGGTTTCGGCGCGCCGCAGTGGACCGGCGCCGTCGGGTGCCTCGACCGCCCCTGGTTCGTTTCGGGGTTCGAGAGCCTCAAGGCGTCGGCGCTCGTCGAGAGCCCGGTGCCGTTCCGGTCGCGCAACGTGTTCGTCCTCGCCAACTTCCTCGAGCGGGCGTGAAAGTGCTGAGCGGCGATCGCATTCGGGAGCTCCTCGCGGCGCTCGACCGGGAACTCGCCAAACGCTCGGTCGTGGGCGAGGTCGGACTACTCGGCGGCGCCGTGATGTGTCTCGTCTTTCAGGCGCGTGAGAGCACGAGGGACGTCGACGCCGTATTCGCGCCGACGCGGGAGATCCGGGATGCGGCCCGGGCAGTGGCCCGTACTTGCGACGTCCCGGACGATTGGCTGAACGATGCGGCCAAGGGGTTCGTGGTGTCCTCGCCACCCAGGATCCAGGTGCTGGATCTTCCCAATCTGCGTGTCTGGGCACCCACGGCCGAGTACATGCTCGCGATGAAGTGCGTATCCGCGCGGTTCGACACGCACGATGCCGGCGATGTCGCGTTCCTCATCCGACACCTCGGGCTCGTCGCTCCGGAGCAGGTGTTCAAGCGAATCGCACGCTACTACCCCCACGAGCGCGTGCCGCCCAGGACCCGTTTCCTGGTCGAGGAGCTGCTCGACGCAGCCGAGAGCGGACGTGAGACATGAGGTTGGGAAGGCTGTCGCTCGGCGGCGGGTGGACGCGCGCGATTGCATGAACGGGTCGTGAGCGACCCAGCCGTCACCGTGACGCGGTCCGGTACGATTCCACGTTCTGTACCTCAGCCCGTTCTGCCGGAGAGTAGCCCCTCGACCTCCGCGGGCGTCGGGCTCGCCTCGCGCGCGCCCAGGCCGCGGCACTTGAGCGCGGCCACCGCGTTCGCGTAGCGCAGCACGTCCTCGACTTGCGCGTCGTCACCGCCGCGCAGCCACCCGGAAATGAATCCGCCGCGGAAGACGTCGCCGGCGCCGGTGGTATCGACCACCGGCACGCGGAACCCGGGCGTCCTGATCTCGACGTCGCCTACCAGGGCCAGGCTTCCCTCCGCGCCGAGCGTCATGCAGACCAGCGCCGGCCGGTAGGCGTCGCGGATCGCCCGCAGCGCGGCGCCGGGCGCGCCCTTGCCGGTCAGGGCGGCCGGGAAGTCCCGCGCCGTGACGATCATGTCGATCTCCGGCAGCAGCGCGTCGA
This sequence comes from Acidobacteriota bacterium, assembly GCA_009861545.1. Taxonomy (NCBI): domain Bacteria; kingdom Pseudomonadati; phylum Acidobacteriota; species Acidobacteriota bacterium. The sequence goes on from VXME01000061.1 coordinate 87,417, forward strand.
TGCCGTCCCGTACGCGTTCGACGTCGATGACCGTGCGGACGCCAGCCCGCCGCGCGTGGCGGGCGGCCGCCGTGGAGGCCGCGGTGTCGTGGCAGTCGACCAGCAGCACGCGGCCGGCGCAGACCGCAGCCGGGTCGACGTCGTCGGGCCGCAGCTTGAGGCCCGGATCGCGGGACCAGAGGACCGTGCGTTCCCCGCTCCGTTCGTCGACGAGAATCACGGACATTCCGTTCCGCGTGTCGGACGCCACCCGGCATGCACCGATGTCGACCCCTTCGTCGGCGAGGCTCGACCGTCCCTGCCGGCCGTTCTCGTCGTCGCCGAAGCAGCCGACGTACCGGGCGCGCCAGCCGAGCCGCGCGCACGCCACCATGGCGCTGGCCGCCTGCCCGCCCGGCGAGTACGTCTGCCGCCGGACCGGCTGCTTGGAGTCGGGCTTCGGAAAGCGTTCGAGCACGACCAGCAGGTCGGTCATGTTGAGGCCGAACCCGACCGCGTCGAAGGGACGTCCGTCAACCGGTGGGAGCCGAATCGGCATCCGCATGGCCGGATCGTACATCCCGCCCCTTGACCGGGTTGAATATGACCATGTTGAAGGTCTAGTATAAGACCGTGATAAAGGTCAACATCGCCGAGGCAAAGGCGCGGCTGTCGACGTATCTGGACAGCGTCGAACAGGGGCAGACCGTCGTGCTGTGTCGGCGCAACGTACCGATCGCCGAGATCCGGGCCCTTCCGAAGCCGCCGGCGGAGGAGCGACCGGTCGGCATCGATCGCGGGATGAGGGTGCCCGACGGCTTCTTCGAGCCGCTTCCGGACGAGATCCTCCGGGCGTTCGGCGTCGACGACGAGCCGTCGTGAAGCTCCTGGTCGACACCTGCACGTTTCTCTGGTTGGCGGCCGACGCTCCCGAGTTGTCGCCGACGGCGCGCACGGTGTGCCGCGCCCCGGCGAACGAGGTCTACCTCAGCTCGCTCTCGGCGTGGGAGATCGCGATCAAGTATCGGCTCGGCCGGCTGCCGCTGCCCGAACCGCCCGGGCGCTACGTCGTCCACCGGCGCGAGTGGTTGCAACTGCGGCCATTGGCCTTCGACGAGGCCTGCGCGGCGCACGACGCGCTGCTGCCGCCGCACCACGCCGATCCGTTCGACCGGGGCCTGGTGTCGCAGGCGATCCTGCACGGGATGACTCTCGTGACGCCCGATCCCGACATCGCACGCTATCCGGCGCCGATACTCTGGTAACGCGATGGCCGGCGCGCTCGTCCGCGAGCTGGCGCCGTCGACCGGGAGGCGCGCCGCGGGGGTCGGTCTGCTACGATGTTTTTCATGCAGGTTGGACGCTCTCCGGTTGCCCACGCTGATCCCGACATCTCCGGGGGCACGCCTGTCTTCGTCGGGACCCGCGTGCCCGTAACGACGCTGTTCGACTACCTCGAGGGCGGAGAGACGCTCGAACGGTTCCTTGATCAGTTTCCCTCCGTTTCGCGCGACCAGGCGCTTGCGGCGCTGGACGTCGCCCGACGCTCCGTCCTGGACAGTGCACGTTCTGCTTGACGAGAACCTTCCCCGGGACCTCGTCGCTGAACTGGCGGGGCATCATGTCACCACGGTGCAAGCCGTCGGCTGGTCCGGCACCGGCAATGGAGAGTTGCTTCGACGAGCCAGTGGTCGCTTCGATGTCCTGATGACCATGGGTCGGGGTCTGCCGGAGCAACGGAGCCGGCAATCGATGCGCATCAGCGTCTTGGTCGTCCGAGGCCCGTCAAACCGTATGGTGCATCTGAAGCCGCTCGTGAGCGACATCCTTTAGCCCGGTTGGGCGCTGGCGACCGCCAGCACGGAAGCGGCGATGCCGTTCTCGACCTGCTCGATGTCCTTGTCGAACAGAGCTCGTCCGCCGCGTTCCGCATGCGGGACGACTTCGTCACACCGGTCTCGACTACGTGAGTTGGCTCTCGCACCACTGGCCGAACGCCGCACTCGTGTCCATCAGCGCATAGCAGACTGCCGATAGCGGGAACTTCTGCGACCCAGGCGCCGGCGAGTTGCTCGTCGACCGCGCGTTCGTCGTTCGGCGGGGACGGCTCCGCCTTCAGGGTTGCTCCACGGTGAGGCGGCACAGCAGCGTATTGTGCGTCTCGAGGTCGGCAGTCCAGATCAACCGTGCCCCGTCCCGCCAGTCAATCGCATCGTAGCCGCCCCGCGGTCTGACGGCGGCTTCGCTGTGCTCCACCGCGGACGGCCATTCCGCATCGTCGAATCCGCGCAGGCGCCAGCCGTCCGGCTCCGCTGACGCCGCGAACCGGCAGGGGCCGACGCCGGGCACCGGTTCGGCCTCGTCTTCGCAAGCGCGGTCGAGCGGCGCGTCGTGGATCACCACGCAGCGCCAAGCGGCATTCGTGATTGCGATCGTCTCGCCCGTGGCGGCATCCGTGAACTGCGCGATGAGTCCGCCGTCGCCCATCTGCTGGTTGGGTCGGCCGATGTACTCCAGACCCGTATCGTCCTGCTTGAAGTCCCTGGCGACGAAATTCAACTGCAGGGGGTAGTCGGCGTTGAAGACGAACGCCTCGGCATTGAACGACCGTTCGGTCGTGATCGGCGTCGAGTCCTCGATGATCAGGCGATCGCCCAGGTAGAAGGCGAACCAGTTGTCGGCCCAGACCTCGCCCTTGATCGACAGGGCACCCGGGGTATCGACGACGATGACGTCGGGCGCTGCCTGCTCGCGCCCGCCGCAACCGGCCAGCCAGGCGGCCAGGATCACGAACATCCAGGTTCTTTGCATGACGGATCAGATCGTACACCTGGTCCCTTGAACGGTCGTGAGCAACCCGGTGGGTTATCGCAGACGCTCGAACTCCGCCGGGGTGAGTCCGAGCTGTCGGACTATCTTGAAGAAGAGAGGCGGGCCGATCTCTCGGCCAGCGTGTAGCGGGATCGTGACGGCTCGACCGTCGGCATGAATCCAACGCTCGTGGCTTCCGGTCTGGCGGCTTCTGACGAACCCCAACCTTGTGGCGACCCGGCGAAAATCCCGGGCCGTGGCACTAGGCATGCACGATCTGGGTCGTATCGGTCGGAAGTGCCTGACCCCGTTCCGCGTGTTCCTCTGCGATCAGCCGAAACACGCGCCCCAGTTCTTCCAGCGCCGCCTCGCGGGTATCCATCAACGCATAGCAACCGCCGATAGCCGGCACCTCGGCGACCCAGGTACCGTCGAGCTGGCGGTACACGACGACCTTGTAGTTGGCGAGGGTCATACCGGAAGTATACCGCTGGACGAGGCCGTTGGCGGGGTCGGGAGATGTCGTCCCCCCGAGCCCCGTATCGGCACGGCGCACCGGGTCAGATCTCCACCACCATCCCGTCGTAGGCGCACTCCTCGGGGACGTCGTCGACACGGGCGAGCATCTCCGGGCTCATGTGGGTCAGGACGATGCGCCTGGCGTCGAAGTCCGCCTTGTGGGCGAGCAGCTCGGGGTAGTTGAGGTGCCAGGGCACGGGCTTGTCGTGGAAGTAGCACTCCGCCACGAGCAGGTCGGCTCCCTTGGCGGCCAGCGCCATCTCTTCGCCGAACTCCCCGTCCCCGGTGTAGCAGATCACCTTGCCGGCGATCTCGGCGCGCAGGGCGGTGGGGTTGGTCTGCCAGGTGTGCTTCACCGGACGGGCGGTCACGAGGATGTCGTCGACCGGGGTCGGCACGCCGTGCTCCAGCTCTATCCAGTTGAGCTCGAACTTCGGCTTCATCACGTGCATGCCGGGGAACAGCGCCTCGGCGATCATGAACATGCGGTGGCGCAGGTCCCGCGGGCCGGCGACGGTAAGGGGTCGCCGGCGTCTTGCGCCCAGCATGGCGTCCATCAACAGGAACGGCACGCCGGCGCAATGGTCGCCGTGGAGGTGGGTCAGGAGGATCGTGTCGATGGAGTTCGGATCGATGTCCTGCTGCCGCAGGGCGACCAGCGATGACGCGCCGAAATCCATCGTGAAGCGTGTCCCGCCCGCATCGATCAGGATGCAGGTCTGGAAGCGCCCGCCGCTGCCGAAGGAATCGCCGGAGCCGATGAATCGAGCTGTCGCGGTCACGTGGTCCCTCCGCGGGCTGGATAATACCCTGGTACACTCGCGACTCGGTCCGAGGAAAGGGCCCAAGAAGAGGAAGTCATGCGCAGACCGCACCGTGGATTCGTCGTCGCACTCGTGGCCGGCATCGTCGCTCTGACGGGCAGCCTGCACGGGCAGGAAGCGCAGGAGCAGGGAAGCGGCTACCCGGCCGCGGACTGGCCCTACGCCGGCGGGGACTGGACCGGCTCGCGCCACTCGACGCTGACCGACATCTCGACGGAGACCATCGACCGGCTGGGCGGGGCCTGGATGGCGCGGCTCCCCGGGGGCGTGTCGTCGCGGGCGACGCCGGTGGTCGACGACGGCGTCCTGTACCTGTCGGGCGGGGCCAACGTGTTCGCCATCGACGGCCGGACGGGCGAGACGGTGTGGCGCTGGCAGCCGGGGAGCTCGGCCGCCGAGGCGCAGCGGGTGCCGTCGTGGCAGGGAGTCGGCCTGGGTGACGGGCTCGTCTTCGTGCCGCTGCGAAGCGCGGAGGTGGCGGCGCTGCGGCAGGACACCGGCGAGCTGGTCTGGGTGGAGACGGTCGGCAGCGAGCCGCCGCAGGCGGGCGAATCGGTCACCACGGCCCCCATGCACGCACGGGGCAGGGTGTTCATCGGCATCGCGAACGGCGACAGCGGCGGGCAGGGGCGCGTCATCGCCCTCGACGCGGCGACCGGCGAGCGGCTGTGGACGTTCCACGTCGTGCCGCGGCCCGGCGAGTTCGGCCACGAGACCTGGCCCCAGGACAGTGAAGTGTGGCGGCTCGGCGGGGGCGGCGTCTGGCTGGTGGGCGCGGTCGATCCCGACCTGGGGATGGTCTACTTCGTCACCGGCAACCCGGTCCCGATGTACGGCGGCGAGATCCGCGGCGGCGACAACCTGTTCACCGCCGCGGTGCTCGCCCTCGACATGGAGACCGGCGAGCGGCGCTGGCACTACCAGGTGGTCCGGCACGACATCTGGGACGCCGACATCGCCACGCCGCTGCTGCTCTACGAGACCGAGATGGACGGCCGCACCCGCAAGGCGCTGGCCGCGATGCGGGCCGACGGCCACCTGTTCCAGTTCGACCGCGAGACGGGCGAGCCGATCGTGCCCATCGAGGAGCGGGAGGTGCCGCAGGACGAGTACCTGCTGACCGCACCGACCCAGCCCTTCCCGGCGGCCGAGAGTATCCTGCCCGACTGCTCCTTCTGGCGCGACCGGGTGCCGCCGCCGTTCGAGTTGAGTTGCAGCTTCTACACGCCGCCGTCGCTGGAGCGGCAGGACATCGTGGCGCTGGGCGCCCCGATTCCGATGGTGCGGGTGACGCCGATGTCGTTCAGCCCGCAGACCGGCTACATCTACGCGCAGGGGCGGGCGCACGTCGGCCGCGCGTTCCGCTTCGACGATCCGTGGATCTCGGACAACCGTGGCAGCGGCTACCTGCGGCTGACGCTGCCCGAGTCGGCCGGCGTCCTGGCCGCCGTCGACGGGCGGACCGGCGAGGTGGTCTGGAAGAACGAGTTCCGCGGCGCGCGGCTCGCCACCAGCGGCCCGCTGACGACCGCGGGCGGACTGATGTTCTGGGGCGCGGCCGACGGGCAGCTCGAAGCCTACGACGCCGGCGCCGGCGAGCGGCTGTGGGCGTTCCAGGCGGGCCCGCCCGGCGTGCGGCAGCGGCCCGGACCGGCGGTCTCGTATGCGGTCGACGGCGAGCAGTTCGTCGCCATCGCGGTCGGCGGCGAGCTGTGGGCGTTCGCCCTCGACGGCGACGTGCCGGCGCGTCCGACGGCCGAGGAGCCGCTCGACGATCTGGTCCGCTGGATCGGCCCGCCGCCGCGCGCGACCGACGTCATCGAGACCGCGACGCTGGTCGAGAATCCCATCGCGTGGTCGGTGGGCGGGCGTCGCAACGCGATCAACGAGCACGCATTCAACCCGGTGCGGGCCCGCGTCACCGTCGGGACGCGGGTGCGGTTCGTCAACAACGGCGAGATGCCGCACACCATCGCGGCGCGCGACGGAAGCTGGACGACCGGCACGCTGCAACCCGCGATGTCGGGCTACGTCACCTTCGACGAGCCGGGCACGTTCCTGTACCACGCCACGGAGCACCCGTGGGCAATCGGGGAGATCACTGTCGAGGAGCCGTAGGGACCGAACCGTGACCAACGCGAAGGGGAATGAGATGAGTCGATACGCGTTCACCCTGCTGCTCGTCGTGGCCCTGTGCGCGCCGGCCGCCGCCCAGGATCGCTGGCCCCAGTTCCGGGGCCCGGGCGCCCGCGGCGTTTCCGAGGCCGCCGGACTGCCGACAAGTTGGAGCACCACCGAGAACGTCGCCTGGGTCGCCGACCTGCCGGGCCTCGGCTGGAGCTCGCCGGTGGTCTGGGACGACACGGTCTACGTCACGACCGTCGTCAGCACGGCGCCGGTCGAAGAACCGCTGGGCGGCCTCTATCGCGGGCGCGAGACGTGGGCCCCCTCGATGGCGGAACACCGCTGGATCGTCTACGCGCTCGACGTCGGCACCGGGGCCGTGCGGTGGGAGCGCGAGGTGCATCGCGGTGCGCCGGCCGGGGGCTACCACATGAAGAACACCCTGGCGACCGAGACGCCGGTCACCGACGGCGACGCGCTGTTCGTCTACTTCGGCAACCTCGGCGTCTTCTCCCTCGACACGGCGGACGGCGGGTTGCGCTGGTCGCGCGACGTCGAGCCCGCGGCCACCCGGTTGGGGTGGGGCACCGCCGCGTCGCCGGTGCTGCACGACGGCCGCCTCTATATCCAGAACGACAACGACGATCAGTCGTACCTGCTCGCGCTGAGCGCGGAGACCGGCAACGAGGTCTGGCGCATCCCGCGGGACGAGGGTACCAACTGGTCGACCCCCTTCGTCTGGGAGAACGCGCGGCGGACCGAGATCGTCACCACCGGCACCGACCGCGTGCGCTCCTACGACCTCGACGGCGACCTGCTGTGGGAGCTCACCGGCATGTCGTCCATCACCGTTCCCACGCCGTTCGCCGAGTTCGGCCTGCTCTATCTCGGCTCGGGGTATCTCGGCGACCAGCAGCGCCCGGTCTACGCCATCCGCCCCGGCGCCAGCGGCGACATCTCGCTCCGCGGCTCGGAGACGGCCAACGAGTTCATCGCGTGGTCGCAGCCGCAGGCCGCACCCTACAACCCGTCGCAGATTCTCTACGGCGACGTGCTGTACACGCTGCTCGACCGGGGGTTCTTCACCGCCCACGACGCGCGCACCGGCGAGGAGGTCTACTCCCGGCAGCGGGTCACGGTCGGGGCCGCGTTCACCGCCTCGCCCTGGGCCTACGGCGACAGGATCTTCGCGCTGAGCGAGGACGGCGACGCCTACGTGATCCGCGCCGGCCGGACATTCGAGGTCCTCGGCCGCAATCCGCTCGGCGAGTTCACGATGGCCACGCCGGCCATCGCCCAGGGCAGCCTGTTCATCCGGACGCGGTCGAAGCTCTACCGGATTGCCGAGGCCGCGGCTCCCTGACCACGCCGGTAGCGGCTAGCCGGCATCCTCGGATGGCCCGACGGTGCATTCCCGTTCGAGGATGCTTGGAATGATGGACGGGTTCAACACCATCGCCGACCTGATCGGAAACCTCGCGGCCGTCGTCGCGGCCGTGGGCGTGCTGTTCGTCAACGCGAAGCTCGACAGGCTGATCGGTCGCGTCGACACGCTGGAAACGACGGTCACGACGCACGTGAGCAGTCCCGGGCTCCATCGCTAGCGCCCCGAACGTCTGCATCGTCACCGTCGAGGAGCCGGATAGACGGGCCTGCTCACGGCAGCGTATAGGTCGCTGGAGGGAACCGTTCTGGCGCGCGATGCGCGGTTGCTACAATCGCCGCGTGTTGCGTCCGAGGAGCCGAGCTGCCCTGACGTGCCGGCTGCTGCTGGCTTTGCTGCTGTTGCCCGCCGCCGCGGAAGCGCAGGAGGCGGACTGGCGCACCTACCTGGGAGACCCCGGCCGCCGGCACTACTCGCCGCTCGACGAGATCACGCGTGACAACGTGCACCGGCTGCAGCCGGCGTGGCGCTACGACTCGGGCGCACTGCGCGACGGCGTTTCCCGCATGTACACGAGCCCGCTCATCGTGGACGGCGTCCTCTACGGTCTGTCGCCCCGGCTCGTGGCGTTCGCCCTGGACGCGGCGACCGGGGAAGAGCTGTGGCGCTACGACGCCGACCTGGGGCAGACCGATCAGCGGGGCCTCATGTGGTGGGAGTCGGGCGCCGACAGGCGACTGCTGTATACGGCCGGACGCCACCTGATAGCGCTCGATCCCGCCAACGGCAACCCCGTCGAGACGTTCGGCGACAACGGCGCGCTCGATCTGCTGCCGGACGGTCTGTCCGGGCCATTCAGCGTTACCGTCCCCGGCATCGTCTTCAGGGAGCTGATCATCCTCGGCTTCACCACGAGCGAGGATCGGAACGCGCTGCCAGGCTCGATTTCCGCCTACCGCGCTCGCGACGGTGCACTCGTGTGGCGTTTCCACAGCATTCCGCGCCCGAACGATGTGGCGGCCAACACGTGGGCCGAAGGCGCCCTGGCGAGCGCCGGGGGCGCCAACACCTGGACCGGCATGGCGCTGGACGTCGATCGGGAGCTGCTGTTCGCACCGACCGGGTCCGCGACGCCCGATTTCGACGGCCGCACCCGACAGGGGAGCAATCTCTACGCCAACACGCTCCTGGCGCTCGACGTCCGCACCGGCATCCTGCGGTGGCACTACCAGGTGGTGCGGCACGACCTGTGGGATCGCGATCTCCCCGCGCCGCCGACGCTGGTGCAACTGCGGCGCGACGGCGCCTCGATCGACGCCGTCGCGATGCCGACGAAGTCCGGGCAGCTCTTCGTCTTCGACCGGGACACCGGCGACCCGCTCGTCGAGGTCACCGAGGCGGAGGCGGCGCAGAGCCGGATTCTGGGGGAGGGCGTGGCGCCCGTCCAACCGCAATCGGCAGTCGCCTTCACGCGGCAGCAGTTCGAGCTGACCACCCGCAGCCCGGAGGCACGCGAGTTCGTTGGCGCGATCGTCTCCCGCCTCGACCAGCGTCCCCTTGCGCCCCCCAGCATCGAGGGAAGCCTGATCTACCCGTTCTATGCCGGTGGCGCGAACTGGGGCGGCGCCGCGTTCGATCCGTCGACGCAGCGGCTGATCATCAACGCGCAGGAGATCGGCGGCATAGCGCAGATCGCGCGCGCTGATGAAGCGGAGGCCGACTACGCGCTGGTTGACCGCAACGGGATTCGCGATCAGGACGGTCTGCCCGGCAACACGCCACCCTGGGGCACCCTGACCTCCATCGATCTGGCGACCGGACGATTCGACTGGCAGGTGCCGTTGGGCGACTATCCGTCGCTGGCGGGCGCGGGCTACGGCGCCGAGAACTACGGCGGCCCGATCGTCACCGCGGGCGGTCTGATCTTCATCGCCGCGACCCCGGATGCGAAGCTGCGCGCCTTCGACACCCGAGACGGCTCGCTGCTCTGGCAGGGCGACCTGCCGGCCGGCGGATTCTCGACGCCCGCGGTCTACCGCGCCGGCGGGCGGCAATTCGTCGTCATTGCCGCGGGCGGCGGCCGGATGGGTCCGCCGTCGAGCGCCGAGTACGTGGCCTTCGCGCTTCCGGTGCGTGCGTTCGCGTCCCCGCCCCGGCCGTGGCCGCTGCTGCCAAGGTAACCCGCGCCATGAACGGCACGCGAGCGATGGCGCAGCGATCCGGGAACGCGATGCCACGGAATACCGTGGGCCTCACGGCAGCGTGTAGGTCAGCAGCGTCGTGCCCGCCGCCACGGCGACGTACTGCTTGCCGTCCTTCCCCAGGTAGGTGATGGGGTTGGCGCCGCTGATCAACTGCTCGGTCTCGACGCTCCACAGCTCGCGCCCGGTCTTCGTCTCGTAAGCGCGGAACCGCCGGTCGCTGGCGCCGCCGATGAAGAGCACGCCGCTCGCGGTGGAGGTCGGCCCGCCCTTCTGCGAGTTGGGGGCGCCGGTCAGCAGGCCGGGGGGCGCGCCCTCGACCGTGCCGAACGGGATCATCCAGGCGATCTCGCCGCTGTTGACGTCTACGGCCACCAGCCTCGACCAGGGCGGCTGCCAGCAGGGCCAGCCGTTGACGGACGGCCGGGTGACGACGTGCCAGTAGATCCGGCGCGACTCGGGCGGACCCACGTAGCCGCGGCGGTCGGGATCGTCCTCCACCTTGACGAGCTGGCTGATGTGGCCGGTGTCCGCGTAGTTGATGATGTAGTAGCCGAGGCTCGGGTCGAAGGTCCCGCCGGTGAACTCGGTCCCGCCGCCGGTCGACGGGAACACCAGCGCGCCCTCCGCCGACGGCGGCGTGTAGGGGCCGCGGTTGCGCCCGCCGTCGTACTGCATCAACAGCCCGCGGCACGCGGCGGTGTGCTCGGGCGTCACCGTCGCTATCTCGTCCATCGTGAAGTCGATGCGTCCGAAGGGCGGCGGCTTCACCGGGAAAGGCTGCGTCGGCGCGTAGTACTCCCCGGGCATGTTCCCGGCGGGCACCGGGCGCTCCTCTATCTCGTAGATGGGCTCGCCGGTGACCCGGTTGAAGATGAACAGCACGGGATACTTGGTGACGACGCCGACGGCCGGGATGGTCTCGCCGTCCCGCTGGACGTCGAACAGGATGGGCGGCGCCGGCATGTCCAGGTCCCACAGGTCGTGGTGGACGGCCTGGAAGTGCCACAGCCGCTCTCCCGTCAGGGCGTCGACGGCGACGATCGAGTCCGAAAAGAGATTGTCCCCGGGCCGGTCCATGCCGTAGAAATCGTTGTGGGCGGACCCCAGCGGCATGTACAGAATGCCGCGCTCCTCGTCGATGGTGAAGAACGACCAGGTGTTGGCGCCGCTGACGTTGCGCCACGAATCGTCGTGCCAGGTGTCGTTGCCGAACTCGCCGGGATGGGGCACGGTGTGGAACGTCCAGACGAGCTCGCCCGTCCGCAGATCCCACGCGCGGGTGTCGCCCGCCGGCCCCTTCGACCCGGTCTCGTCGGCGTTGTGGACGCCGGTGAACACGAGGTGCTTCCAGATGGCCACGCCGGACGAGATCCCGTAGTGCATGTTCGGGAAGCCGTTCATCACGTCCTCGGTCTTCAGATCGACGAAGCCGTCGCTGCCGAACCGCGGGTTGGGGATGCCGGTGGCCGCGTTCAGCGAGATCAGCTCGCCCTCCTCGGTGCCGAACACGATCTGCGGGGGCGTTCGGTCGTCGCCCTCCCACCAGGCCAGGCCTCGCATGGAGCCGCCCGTCCAGTGCAACTGGTGCTCGGGCGAGTTCCAGTCGCCGGGCGCCGTGTACTCCCAGAGCTCCTCACCGGTCTCCGGCTCCAGCGCCACCACGCGGTAGTAGGGGAACGACAGGTACAGGACGCCGTCGACCAGGAGCGGGGTCGACTGGCTAGGCCGTGACGGCACGCCTACCTTCGTCATCTCGTAGCGCCAGGCCGGCACCAGGGTCGAGACGTTGTCCACCGTGATCTGCGTCAGCGGCGAGTGGCGCTGGTTGCCGGCGTCGCGTCCCCAGTGCCGCCAATCGTCCTGCGCGTGCAGCGGCGGCACGGAGAGGAACGTCGCCGCCAGCAGTACAAGGGACACCATCGGAAACCGCGGCCAATGCCGGGTCGCTCGGAGAACGGACGTCAGCAAGCTCGTAGCCATGGTTCGAATGCCTCCTGCGAGAGCGACCTCGCCGGCCCGTGGCGCGACGAGGTGGTGCAGTCGTGACGGATGCTCAATCTACGCGGTCTCCGGTCGCAACTCAAGCCGACGCGAGGCGAATCGCGACCGTTCAGGGAAGCTGTGGCTCATTTCGCCAGCAGCTCGGCCAGCAGCCGGTTGCGCTCGACGCTCGCCCGATAGTGCGCCACTACCTCGGGGCGCACTATCGGGCGCGCCCTGGTCTCGATGTAGCCGGTCATGGCGTCTTCCAGCACGGACTGGAAGTGACGTCCATCGCTGCGGGCGATCTCGCGCATCGCCGCCAACAGCTCAGGCGTGGCCTGACTGGAGAACTTCTCTCGCGCCGCCATGGTGAGTCCCCTTGTTTCGGACGCCTCCCCGTGTGCTGCCCGGTCACATGATCGCAACGACAGGCTCCTCACGCCTCAACGACCGTCACTTCCAGTCGTCGATCAACAGCCTGAAGCGCCTGCTGAAGTCTGTCCATTCGGGAGGCGTGGTGAACATCGAGGACACGGTCAACCTGTGGCATGTGCCAACCAAGCCGCCGCCCAAGTTCGGCCTTGGTGATTCTCTTCTCTCTCATTGCGTTGTACAGCTCAATCTTTGGCACGGCCAATACCGGAACACCGACCATTACCTTTCCCTTCGAAGGCTGTGGCAACCGTTGCCGGTCTTTCATGTATGCATCGATCACGGTCAGAAGGGCGTCAGACGCCCGCGTCAGAGCTTCCTTCCGCGTTTCCCCAAAAGTATGCGCCTCCGGGAAATCTGGAAAATCCACGAGCACACTTGCACCCTCCGTCGTCAACTTCACCGGATACTGCAACATTCGCCTACGTCTCCGTCTTCATCCGCGCAAACAGATGTTGGCAACACATCTGTTGCGATGTCAACATAAATGATGCATTTCCTCGATCTGCACGCGGTGATCGAGCGGTACGGTGGCCGGATCAATGCACCGAGACGCCTTGCCCGACGGTCCGTCGTCGTTCGGCACGAGAAGGAACCAGCCACCCTCGATGCTTTTCCGTGACATCGTGCGTGCCATAAACTCGAAACAGGTGCCGCGACGACCAGATCGTCGCCTGGGATGCCGGAGGTCGGGATGAGCGTGCTGATCAAGAACGGCCGCGTCGTGACGGCGATCGACGACTACCGCGCCGACGTCTTCGTCGACGGCGAGACCGTGGCTCTGATCGGGAGTGGTCTCGAGCGCGGTCTCGAAGTCGCGGCTGACCGCGTCATCGACGCGACGGGTAGGCTCGTGCTGCCCGGCGGGGTCGACCCCCACACGCACATGGAGATGCCGTTCGGGGGTACGCAGTCGTCCGACACCTTCGAGACCGGCACCCGCGCGGCGGCGTTCGGGGGCACCACGACCATCGTCGACTTCGCGATCCAGACCCGCGGCACATCGACCATCGAAGGCCTCGACACGTGGCACGCCAAGGCGGAGGGCGACGCCGCCATCGACTACGCGTTCCACATGATCGTGACCGACCTGCCCGACGCGCGGGTGCCCGAGCTGCGCCGCCTGGCCGACGAAGGGGTCACCAGCTACAAGCTGTTCATGGCCTATCCCGGCGTCCTGCTGTCCGACGACGCCACCATCTTCCGCGCCATGCGCAAGGCGGGGGAGGACGGGACGCTGGTCTGCATGCACGCCGAGAACGGCGTCGTCATCGACGAGCTGGTCAAGCTGGCGCTGGCCGCGGGCCATATCGAACCGAAGTACCACGCGCTGACCCGGCCCACCCGGCTGGAGGCGGAGGGCGCGCACCGCGCGCTGGCCATCGCCGAGGTCGCCCGCGCGCCGGTCTACATCGTGCACCTGAGTTGCCACGACGCGCTCACGGAGCTGCGGCGGGCGCAGGAGCGCGGGGTGATGGCCCACGCCGAGACCTGTCCGCAGTACCTGCTGCTGGATATCGGCGCCTACGACGCGCCGGACTTCGAGGGCGCGAAGCACGTCATGACGCCGCCGCTGCGCGAGAAGTGGAACCAGGAGGAGTTGTGGCGGGGCCTGCGCAGCAAGGCCCTCGACGTGATCTCCACCGACCACTGTCCCTTCTGCATGCGCGAGCAGAAGGAGCTGGGGCGCGGCGACTTCAGCCGCATTCCCAACGGCGCGCCCGGCGTCGAGAACCGCATGAGCCTGATCTATCACCACGGGGTCAATGCCGGCCGCATCGACGTCAACCGGTTCGTGGAGCTCACCTCCACCGCCCCGGCCCGCATCTTCGGGATGTTCCCGCGCAAGGGGACCATCGCCGTCGGGTCGGACGCCGACATCGTCATCTTCGACCCGGAGCGCGAGGTGACCATCAGCCGCGACGATCCGCGGACCCACCACATGCACGTCGACTACAGCGCCTACGAGGGCTTCCGGGTGCGGGGGTACACGGAGACTGTCCTGTCGCGCGGGCGGGTGGTGGTCGACAACGGGGAGTACGTCGGCCGGCCCGGGGACGGGCAGTTCGTCAAGCGCGGCCCCTACGGGGGCGCCTACGCGCCCCTGGCCGCCGCGAATCGGGGGGCGCCGTTGTTCTGATGGGCGGCGGGCGATGCCGGCGGGCGTCTCAGAACGCTCGGCGTTGCCCGAGCGGCGCCGCACGTTCGTGGCCGCCCTCCAATCGGGGATGCGTATTCTGAGCGGGAGGGGTGCGGCGCCGAGGCGCAGCGCGTTGGTGACGACTCCCAATCGAACACGTCCTCCCGTGAGGCTGGGACCTCGACCGGAGAGAGCGAATCGGCGCCCGATGCGTGTGTCCGCGAAGACGGGGAAGGAGCTGGTGTTGCCGAATTCGGTTGTCACACCGGGCGTCGCGGCCGGCCGTCTGCCGGCCCGCACCTACGACGAGAACTTCGCCGACCTGCGGCCGCCGCTCACCGCCCACGAGGCGTCCGTGGCCGCGGACCGCTGCTACTTCTGCCACGACGCGCCCTGCGTGACGGCCTGTCCGACCGGCATCGACGTCGCCCTCTTCGTGCGCCAGATCTCGACGGGAACGGCGCGGGCGGCGGCGAAGACCATCTTCGACCGCAACATCCTGGGCGGGATGTGCGCGCGGGCCTGTCCCACCGAGACGCTGTGCGAGCAGGCGTGCGTTCGGGAGGCGTCCGAGGGCAAGCCGGTGGAGATCGGGCGGCTGCAGCGCTTCGCCACCGACGCCCTGATGGCGCGCGACGGGCATCCCTACGAGCGCACCGCCCCCACCGGCAAGCGCATCGCCGTCGTGGGAGCCGGGCCCGCGGGGCTGGCCTGCGCCCATCGGCTGGCCATGAAAGGGCACGACGTCATCCTCTTCGACGCGCGTCCCAAGGCGGGGGGCCTCAACGAGTACGGCATCGCCAGCTACAAGACCGTCGACCGCTTCGCGGAGCGGGAGGTCGAGTGGCTGCTCGGCATCGGCGGCATCACGGTGGAGCTGGGGCGGCGGCTGGGCGGCGACCTGACGCTGGACGGGCTCGTGCGCGAGCACGACGCGGTCTTCCTGGGCCTCGGGCTCGGCGGCGTCAACGCGCTGGGGGTCGACGAAGAGGCGACGGAGAACGTGCGCGACGCCATCGACTTCATCGCCGAGCTGCGCCAGGTCGAGGACCTGTCGACGCTGCCGGTGGGCCGACGCGTGGTCGTCATCGGGGGCGGCATGACCGCGGTGGACGCCGCCGTGCAGTCGAAGCTGCTGGGCGCCGAGGACGTGGCGATGGTCTACCGGCGCGGGCGCGAGCGGATGAACGCCTCGGGCTTCGAGCTCGATCATGCCGCCTCGAACGGGGTGCGGATCATCACCGACGCCCGGCCCCTGCGGGTGCTGGGCAGCGGCGCCGTCCGCGAGGTGGAGTTCGCGTACACGGAGGACGGGCCCGACGGCCTGCGGGACACGGGCGAGACGTTCCGGCTGCGGGCCGACCAGGTGTTCAAGGCGATAGGACAGAAGCTGGAAGCGGCCCCGGGCGGGCTGGCGATCGAGGGCCGCCGGATCCGGGTGACCGGCCCGGGACGGACGAGCCGCCAGGGCGTGTGGGCCGGTGGCGACTGCGTGGCGGACGGCGACGACCTGGTCGTGACCGCGGTGGCCCAGGGCCGCGACGCGGCCGAGGACATACACGCCACCCTCACAGGCTGAGGGGGGAGGCGACGAG
Organism: Acidobacteriota bacterium; assembly: GCA_009861545.1. Taxonomy (NCBI): domain Bacteria; kingdom Pseudomonadati; phylum Acidobacteriota; species Acidobacteriota bacterium. The sequence continues at coordinate 103,412 of VXME01000061.1, forward strand.
ATGGCGACGCTGGCATCCGAGTTTCTCGGCATCCAATCCCCCAACCCGTTCTGGCTGGCCTCGGGGCCGCCGACCGACAAGGAGTACAACGTCCGCCGGGCGTTCGAGGCGGGCTGGGGCGGGGTGGTCTGGAAG
>VXME01000062.1 GCA_009861545.1 Acidobacteriota bacterium
CGCGGCGGCCCCGGGTGGTGTCGGCGGTCGGGGGGGGGCGCGGCCCTCGGCGGCTTGTACGTCGTGTGGGCCGGGCGCGGCGGCGGGGGGGGGGCCCCCGCGCCCCCACGGAGACGGTCGGGGCCGCGTCCATTCCCAGCAGCAGCTCGGGATGGCCTATCGCCGTGCTGCGTCCCGACGCGGAGGCCAGCGTCCGGCCGAGCGATTCGGCGAACTGCACGCCGGCCAGCGGCTCGTCGCCGCACTCGCAGGCGTGATCGAGGTACCGGCCCAGCCAGCCGTGCTCCGGCGCCTTGCGGGCCACGGAGCCGGTCTCCCAGATCTCGGTCGCGCGCGAGTGCGACCGGGACGACCGCGGGTAGCCCACACCCTGCACGATGCCGGCAAGCCCGTCGTCCATCAGGCGGCGCACGTCGCCGAGCCAGGGGTTCAGGCCGAGGTCGCTCCCGTCGATCGGCAGCGTCTGTTGCCGCGGGATCGCGATCGTCGGGCGCGCCCGATAGTAGCGGTCGTCGCGGACCGGCACGACCGTGTTCAGCCCGTCGTTGCCGCCCCGCAGGCGCAGGACGACCACGACGCGCCCGTCGTGGCTCGCCTGGGATCCACCGCTGGCCGCCTGGGCGCTCCGCCGGACGAACAACGGCACGGTCGGTGTCAGTGCGAACCAGGTCAGCAGGTCGCGTCGGCTGATGGTGTGCATTGGGTTCTCCAGGCTGGCGTTCACGCCAGTTGATACTGCGGGGACATCATCACGCGCCGGATGAAGGCGCTCCGCCCTTCCGGCGAGCCCAGGCCGGCAACTTCCCGTTCGAGCGCTTCGGCGTCCAGTCCCGGAGCCGGGTCGAGCCGCTCGAGCAGCGCCGCCGCCGACGCTTCACCGGATGCCGTCCCGACCGGCGCCGTCGACGGGCCGGCGGATCCGTCGGTCGACGGCTCGGCGCCGTCGAGGCCGAGTGGCGGCAACCGCCCTGCCAGGGCGGCGGCCAGGTGGTAGCGCACGGTGAGGCGGGCGGGGGGCTCCACCCAGGCTTCCTGTCCGGGCCAGCCTCCCTCGCCGTTGTCGGGGGTGTCGAACAGCGACTGGCCGCTCGCCCGCAGCCAGCGGTCGATCTCGACAACCGGAGGCGAGGCGATTCCCAACTGCCGACAGGCGCCCGCCGCCAGGTGGACCGGGCTCTTGATCAACGCCCACCGCGACGACCGGGACCAGAAGGCGTCCGACCGCACGACCTCGCGGAGCATCGCCTCGATGGACCCGCCGGTCGCCCGGTAGCTGGCCGCCAGCCGCGCTTCGAGCGCCCCGTCGGGATCCTCGATGCCGAGGTGGGCGATCAGCAGGCGCCCGAAGCGGCGCGCCGTCGCTTCGTGCGCGGCGAGCCACCTGACTGCCGAGCGCGCATCGAACGAGCCGGTGCGGCCGAGAATGGTCTTCGGGCCGGCGTCGAACTCCTCCGGCCGGAAGGTCGGTACGAGGCCGGTGCGGCGGGCCGCTCGGGGCGCGCGAGGATCGATTGGCCGGGCCGGCTCGCGGCCCTCGGGGGCGACGAGGAGCCACCCGGTAAGAGCCCGCGACAGCTCCTCGATGTCGCGCGGCTCGTAGGCGCCCTCGCCGACGGTCCAGTGGTCGAGGATGAGCTTGGCGGGGCGGTCGGACACGCGCAGCCGCCGGTGATCGTCCATGCCGACCTGCATCATCATGGCGGGGTCGACGACGAGGCTCGCGAGCAGGTCCGGGACGGTTCCCAGGCATCGCCGGCGAAGCAGGGCGTTGCGTCCGTGCAGCGCGTGCGGGGCGTCGACCGAGCTCGTGCTGCTGCCGAACACCCCGTGCAGGAAGAGCACGAGGTTCTCGCGCAACGGGGCCGGCGAGGCGAGCAGCTCGGCGAGCCACCAGTGGCGCACTCCCTCGATGGCGGCCCGTGTGTCCGGTGTCTGCCGGTCGACGATCGCCTCGAATTCTTCGTCGGACACGCCCTCGAACCGCAGGGCCGGGTTGTCCCAGATACCGCGAGCCGCCGCGGGACGCTCCGGCCAGGAAGTGCCGCGGGCCGCCCGCAGGAGCACTTCCAGGGATTCGTCTCCCGACAATCCCTCCAGGGTCCGTTCCAGCGCCGGCGTGGCCGCGAAGGCCAGGCGCCGCAACAGGTGCCGCCGTTCCGCGGCCGTGAGAGCGTCGCCCGCCGCGTGTTCCTGTGTCCGATTCATGGTGCCTCTCAATCGAGCACGTCATCCGCCAGTGGTACGACCGGCGCGCCGGGCTGAAGCGCGACCTGCGGGACGCGCCGCCGGCGCGATCGCGGCGCGACCACGCGCGTCCACCACAGGATCAGGCCGGTTACCGCCAGCAGACCGGGCGCGAGTCCCGTTACGAGCCATACCGCGCGGATCCCGGGGCCGCCGAAGTTCCCGAAGTGCAGCGGTCCGATCCAGGCCATGACGGTATCGCCGAGCGTGGCGGCCGGCGGCTCCGGTGCGGAGAGCCGCTCGCCGGTGTACTGGTCGAGGTGGACCGTCCGCAGATGGCGCGAGCCGAGCGGCGTCGGCCGCTGGTCGACGAACAGCACCCGGAAGGACGCCTCGTCGGTCGCCGGCAGGACGACCCGGGCGACGAAGGCGTCCGGTTCCGCCCGCCGGGCGAGGTCGACCATCTCGCGCCAGGTCGGGCGCGGCGCGTAGGCGCGGTGGTCGGGATTGGACTGCGGCGGGCGGACCGTGGTCAGGGGCGAAATCCGATTGACCGCTGCGCGGAACTCGCCGGGGAACACGAAGTAGGCGCCGGTGACGGCCCAGCCGGCGGTGAGGACGAGCGTCCAGATGCCCACCGCCCCGTGCAGCTCCCAGGTGACCCGCTTCCAGGGGCGGCCCCAGTCGACGGCAAGGCCGCGCCGCCAACCCGTCCGCCCCGGCCACCAGATGAACGGGCCGGTGGCGCAGAGCAGCAGGAGACAGAGCGCCCCGATCCCGTTGATCACCCGGCCGGTGGAGCCGGCGAGCAGGTCGAAGTGCAGATCCTGCAGGGTGCGCACCACCGAGTGCTCGGGCAGCTCGCCCAGCACCTCGGCCGTGACCGGGTCGCTGAGCACGGTACGGAACCGGCCGTCCTCGGTGACGTAGGCGAGATGGGTCGCTCGCACGGCCGTCGGTGCGTCGACCCCGGAGAGACGTCCTCGGGGGTAGGCATCCCGCACCCGTTCCAGGACCGTCACCATGTCCGCCTGCGGGCCGTCGGTTCGGGACGTCAGCAACTCCGGGTGCACCGCGCGCTGCAGGTGAATGCGGAACACCAGCGCGGCTCCGGTCACCGAGACCACCAGCACGTAGAGCGCCGCCGCCACGCCCATCCAGAGGTGCACCTGGAACAGGACGCGCCGCAACGGGCCCGAACGGTCGAGCAGGCTCACGCTGATCTCCGTGTGCCTCGGAGCCTTGAGACGCGCGCTCAGCCGCCGATGTCGAAGCGCCCGCCGGCGACGACCGCGCGCGGCAGGCCCGGGTATCCGAGTGCGCTGTCGTACAGCGTGTTCGTCAGGTTATCGATCCGCAGGAACAGCGTCAGGGCCCGGTGGACCCGGAACTGTCCGCCCGCGGTGAGCAGCGTGTAGCCCGGGTTGACGCTGATGTCCACCCCGCGCCCGTCGGAGAGGCGCTGAAGCCCCATGAACGAATTGTCGTGCCGGTCACCCGTGATCCGCAGGTTCAGGTTCAGGCTGCCGCGCCCCCGCGTGTAGCCGACGCGCAGGTTGCCGGAATGCCGCGGCCGGCGCAGCAGGGGCTGTCCCGGCTGGAACTGCTCGCTGGTGCTGACGTTGGTGACCACCTCGGTGTCGACGAGCGCGTAGGAGGCGCTCGCGGTGAGCCCGCCGATGGGCCGCTGCAAACCGAACTCGAACTCGACGCCGTCGGCGCGTGACCCGTCGATGTTGACGTAGTCGGGCAGGCCGTCACCGGCGAACCCGGGTGAGGGCGAATAGGCGATCTGGTTCTCGTAGTCGTTGTTGAACCAGGTGAAGCTCGCCCGCCAGCGCTGGTCGTCGAACGTGAGCTCGGCGCCGGCGTCCACCGTGACGGCTTCCTCCGGCAGCAGGGACAGATCGCCGTCGACCCACTGCGACCCGAACAACTGCGAGAAGTTCGGGTTCTTGATGCCGCGCCCGATGTTGGCCGACACCTTCAGCGACGAGAGCGGGCCCTCCCGGAATGGCAGGGGATACCCCCCCGCGGACAGCTTCGGATTCATCGACCTGCCGTAGTGGGCGTTGTCGTCGATGCGCGTCCCGGCGGTGACGAACCAGGCGTCGGCGACGTTGAACTGCTGCTGCACGAAGTAGGAGTGGTTCGCCACCGTCTGCAGCTCGTCGAGTGCATTGGTCTCGCTGTAGTAGTCGTAGCCGGCGCTCAGCACCTGGTTGTCCAGCCAGGTCGCATTGAGCTGGTAGCGCGCGGCCGGGCGGCGCAACTGCGTGTCGAAATCGGAGGCCCAGTCGAAGCCGTTGTAGGGGCCGTTCTGTGCGAGGAACTGACCGGAGCCGAGACCGGTAGGATCGGCGGCCAATGTGTCGAATGTTGCCTGGTCCAGCAGCCGTACCAGCCGCGGCCCGGCCGGATAGAGCGCGCCGGGCATGCCTTCGAGGATCGCGAAGACGCGGTATTGCGGATCGCTGCCGTCGTCCACGAACTGACGCCCGGACCGGAAGTAGCTCACCGTCGCGGAGTGGTCGATGCGCGAGGAGAGCGTCTGGTCGAAGTCGAGGTGCCACGTCAGGTCGTCCGTGTCGGCGCCGGTGCCGGTGTCGCCCGGCGCGTACGTGATCGGGCCGACGGAGTTGGCGCGGGCGTTGCTGTAGCGGAAGCCGGTACGCAGCCTTGTGGTGTCGCCGAGGATCGCGCCGACGTTGCCGTCGATGGTCTGCTGATCGAAGCGGTCGAGCTCCGTCAGGCGGTCCTGGAACGCGCCGTCGCTTCCGCGGTAGGCGACGCCGAGCTGGTAGTCGACGCGCTGCTGCGCGCCGCCGAGCACCCGCAGGTCTCCGCGGGCCGTTCCGAACGAGCCGCCCTCCATCGAGCCGGCCAGTCTGGGCCCGCTGTCCGGCGTTCCCCGCTTCGTGAAGATCTGGATGACCGACCCGATCGCATCCGAGCCGTAGAGCGCCGACTGCGCGCCCCGCACCACCTCGACCCGCTCGATCTCGCTGGCGGAGACGCGGCCGAAGTCGTAGTAGCCGCCGTTGGCGTTCACTCGCACCCCGTCGATCAGGACGTGGTTGTAGTCGGACTCGCCGCCGCGGGCGAAGACCGACGTGAGCGAGCCCTCCCGGCCGGTCGACTCGATGTTCAGGCCGGGCACGTAGCGGAGAACGTCCGCCACAGAATGGCTGCCAAGCGTTTCGATGTCGTCCTCGGTGAATACCGAGTGGGACTCCATGACCGACGCGCTGCCTTCCGCGGTCCGTGACGCGGTGACGACGACCGTGTCGCTCAGCGGGGCGATGTCGAGCCGGAAGTCGGCGGTCGCGCCGCCGCCCGCGGTCACGTCGGTTGCGCCCGCGGCGAATCCGTCGAGTCGCGCCGTTACGCGATAGCTTCCGTCCGTGGGCAGGTCCAGTTGGTACCGTCCGTCGTTCCCGGTCGTCGCGGTCGACACCACCCGCAGTCCGCGCAGCGCCTCGATAGTGGCGCCCGGCAGTACGCCGCCGGACGAGTCGGTGACGGTGCCGGCCACGGCAGCCGGCTCCTGCGCGCCGAGAGACGCGACGGCGAGCAAACACAGCAGGATGCCGAATGGGGCGGAGTAACGCGTGGTCATTGGTGTCTCTATCCTCTCGTTCGACCGCAGGAGCGGCGGGTGCGGAGCCGGCGGTGCCGAGACGCTGACGCACCACCCGACAAGAAGCAAAGTGTAGTGACCGCTCGCGCGCACGATTCTGAATATTCCCTGAAGATTTCCTGAAATCGACGGCGTCGTCCGGGGCGCTCGTTATAGAGTGAGGCGGCTGTCCGAAGGGCCTGGGGCGGTGGGGGCCGGGGCCGAACACGGAGCCTTGCGACGGTTTCGGCGGCGTTGGCCCGAGGATTCTCTATTGTTGCTGCATGCCGTAGGACTGCTGTGCGGGCTCGCCGCCGCCGTGTTCGCGACCGTGGTGCGGGACCGCTACGGCGTGCTGGCGCTGGCGGCCGGATTCCTGATCGGCATCGCGTGGCTCCAACCGGGCTCGGGATGGACCGGCGCGGTCGTCGCGGCTGCCGCCGGTCTCCTGCTCGTTCGTCCGGGGGAGACTTCGGCGTCGCTGGGAGCTTCGCTCGTCGCCGGATTGGCGGGTGGGCTCTGGAGCAGGGTGCTGGGCATCTACGGCTTGCCCCCGTGGCTCGCGTGCCTGCCGGCGTTCGGCGTCATCGCCTTTGCGGCCGTTGCCTCGGCACGCAATCCACGGTTTGCGGCACCGGCGGTTCATGAGGACGCGCTGGCCGCGCTCGGCGTGCTGGCACTGGCGGTCGCGGCCGCTCCGGGCGTGGCCGCCGGATGGCGGGCGGCCCAGGCGATGAATCTCGCGATGGGAGACATGGTGCGGCCCGGCGTGCATCCGGGCGTGGTCGTCGGGCTCGGGGCGGTCGTCGTGCTCGGCGGCCTGCACACGCTGCGGAGGCGCGCGTGAACCTGCTCGGCAGCCTGGAGAACGGTCTGTTCGCCCTGGCCCAGGTGCTGCGGTTTCCCGTTATCGCGCTGCTCTGGGTGGCGGTCGGCGCGGCGGTCTTCATGGCCGGCGGTTGCGTGATGGAATGGCTCGCCCGAAGGCGGGAGCGCAACGGCTTCGATCTCAACGCGTGGCTGGATGCCGGCTCGGTGCTGGGCGCGGACCCCCAGCGCCGGGCGGCGCTGCCGGCGCCGCTACGCGGCCTGCTCCGCGACGTCGAGGCGGAGCGCCTGAAGCCGTCGTTCGCCGACGGCGGGCTCGAGCACCTCGTGCTGGAGCGCGAGGAGCGGGTGCGGCGCACGTTGAACGGGTCACGCGTGTTGGTGAAGGTCGGACCGAGCCTGGGCCTGCTCGGGACGCTCATCCCGATGGGGACGGCGCTGGCCTCGCTCACCGCCGGCAACCTCGAGGCGATGGCGGGTCAGATGGTCGTCGCCTTCACGACGACGATCGTCGGTCTGGCGGCCGGGACGGTCGCCTACGTCATCCAGGTCGTGCGCCACGGCTGGGTCAACCAGACCGTGCGCGAACAGCGGTTCCTGGCCGAGCGGCTGGCCGGCGAGCTGGCGCGTGACGCGCTCGGCAGCATCGTGCCGGAGGAACGACACCATGGGACGCTTTCTGCACCTGCCGTCGCCGGCTGACGCGGAAGACGAGGATCCGCTCTCCGGCGTGGCGAACATCTTCGACGTGTCGGTGGTGTTCATCGTCGGCCTGATGATCACCCTGTTCTCGGTCTATCGCATCGGCGACCTCGTCGATCCGGACAGCGAGGTGACGCTGGTCAAGACGAACGCGGACGGACTGAGCGAGATCATCGTCAAGCGGGGCACCGAGATCACGGCGTACGAGCTGACCGGCGAGACGCTGGGCGGACAGGGCGAACGTCTCGGCACGGCTTATCGCCTGGCCGACGGGCAGATCGTCTACGTGCCCGACTGAGAGGTGCGGCATGAGACATGGGGTACTGCATTCAGGGCGCCGTGCGGCTCGGCGAAGCCGTGTCGGCCTGGTTCTGTGGGTCGTTGCCGGTATCGCGCTGCTGACGGGCCCGGCGGCCGGTCCCGCGGTCGCCCAGGAGATACGGCTGGCGTATCTCACCGGCGACTCCACCCTGCCCGGCATCCTGAGCGCCTGGAAGGCGGTGCTCGACGAGCGTCCCGACCTGCGGGATCGCATCGCCGTCAGGCTGGTGACCGAATCGCTGCTGGACGATATCGATCCGGAGGAGGTGTTGGGCAGCGACGTCCTCGTCCTGCACGTCCACGACCAGCACACGCTCGATCGTTTCGACGAGACATTCGAAGTGGACCTCGTCGACCGGATCACCGGACAGGGACTGGTCCTCGGGGTCGGTGAGGGGCTGCTTCCGCGGGAGCACTACGTCGAGCGCGGCGTGGCCTGGGACCGGCGCGCGCGTGCGTTCTGGGAGCACTCGGGTTTCGCGAACCAGGTAGGGCTCCTGAAGTACGTGCTGTCGGCCGCGGGCGTGGCGGGCCTGACCGTTCCGGAGCCGCAGCCGAGCCTGCAGGCCGGCTACTACTACCCGGATCCCGGCACGGTGGCGGGCGGTGCCGCCGGCCGCGTGTTCGCGGACTGGGATGCGTTCGACGCCTGGCGGCAGGCCGCCGGCAAGCACCGGCCGGGCGCGCCGCGCGTGGCGGTCGGCTTCTACGGTTCGTACTACGACGACGGCGACACCGCGCTCATCGATGCCGTGGTCGCGGAGATCGAGCGGCAGGGGGCCGAGGCGATCCCGATATTCGGCTATCCGGCCGGCATCACGTTCGAGACGCTGCTCCGCGACGCTGACGGCTCGGCGCGGGCCGACGTCGCGCTGGCGTTCCTGTTCCGCTTCGCGGGCCCCGACGCCGGCGAGTCGCTGCGGAAGCTCGACATCCCGGTGCTCAGCCTGATCAGCCTCTACGGCCGAAGCGAGGCCGAGTGGCGCGACTCGGCGCAGGGGCTGTCCATGTTCGAGGGGACGTTTCAGATCGCCGTGCCGGAACTGGCCGGCCTGGTGGCCCCCACCGTGGTCGGCAGCAAGGAACGGCGCACCGACCCGGACACCGGGCTGACCATCGTCGCCAGCAGGCCGATCGTTCCCCGCGTCACGCTGGCGGTGCAGCGGGCGCTCGGTTACGCGGCCCTCGCCGCGACGCCGAACGCCGACAAGCGGGTGGCCGTCCTCTTCTACAACTACCCGCCGGGGAAGGCCGGCATCGGCGCGAGCTATCTGAACGTCGCCGACTCGCTGGCCAACATCCTCCAGCGCATGCAGGCTGCCGGCTACGACCTCGGCGGAGACGACGTCGACCTGTCGTCCGACGCGCTCCTCGACCGGATGCTCGCACGGGCGCGGAACGTCGGCGGCTACGCGCCCGGCGAGCTCGATGCGCTGCTGTCCGAGGGCCGTGCGACCCGGGCCTGGATGGGGGACTATCTCCGCTGGCTGGACGGCTACGTGCCCGAGCTGCGGGAGAAGGTGATCGCGGACTGGGGCGAGCCCGAGGACGCGGCGCTCATGGCGCGGGACGGCAGCCTGATCATCCCCGCCCTGCACTTCGGCAACGTCGCGGTGCTGCCGCAGCCGGCGCGCGGGTGGGGAGCGGACGGCGAGAAGCTGTATCACGCCAAGGATCTCGCGCCGCATCACCAGTACGTCGCCGCCTACTCCTGGCTGCGGGCCGACGAGCCGGTCGGGTTCGGCGCCGACGCGGTCGTCCACTTGGGGACGCACGGTACGCTCGAATGGCTCGACGGCAAGAGCCTGGGACTGTCCGCGGCCGACGCGCCGGACGCGCTGATCGCCGACCTGCCGAACCTGTACGTCTACAACGTCGACGTGGTCGGCGAAGGGCTGGTGGCGCGCCGCCGCGGCATGGCGACGCTCGTGGACCACATGGTGCCGCCGTTCGTGAAGAGCGGGCTGCTGCCCGAGCTGGCGGCGCTGAGCGAAAGCGTCGACGACTACCACAACAACGTCCACAAGAACGTGCAGCTCGCCGAGGCGTACGCGGACCAGATCCGGCAGCAGGCGGTCGACCTCGGAATGGTCAAGGACCTCGGTCTGGACCTGGGGACCGGAGCGGAAATCGAGCACGACACGCTGCACGCCCTCGAGGACTACATGATCGAGCTGCGGGGGCAGAACATACCGTACGGTCTGCATGCCTTCGGCCGTACCCCGGAGCCGGAGATGCGCGCCAGCACCGTGGACGCCATCGTGTCGGTCGATCGGGACCTGCTGCCCGACGACACGACCGTGCTGGCGTCGGACATGGAGCGGCGGATCGTCGAATCGGGTCCGCGCGAGCTCGACCACCTGCTGGACGCGCTCGACGGCGGCTACGTCCCGGCGGGGAACGGCGGCGAGCCCATCCGCAACCCGGACGCCTATCCCACCGGCAAGAACTTCTACGGCATCGATCCCGACAAGGTGCCGAAGCCGGCCGCCTGGACGGTCGGCGTCTTTCTCGCCGATCGGATGTTGCGGGACCACGTCGCCGAGCACGGCCGGTATCCGGAGAAGGTGTCGTTCGTGATCTGGGGCACCGAGACGTTGCGCCACGAGGGGGTGCTGGAGTCGCAGATCTTCCACCTTCTCGGCACGCGCCCGGTCTGGGACGCCCGCGGCAAGGTGGTCGACGTCGAGGTGGTTCCGGCGCGCGAGCTCGGCCGGCCGCGGGTCGACATCGTGATCGCTTCGTCCGCCGAGGGGATGTTCAACAACGTCACCCGGCTGATGGACGAGGCGGTGCAGCGGGTGAAGGTGCTCGAAGAGGCGGAGAACTTCGTCCGCCGTCACTACCTGGCGACCAGGGCGGCGCTCATCGACCGCGGATACGCGGAGGAGGAAGCCGACAGGCGCGCCGGGGTGCGCATCTTCGACGAGCCACCGGGGACGTTCAACCTGAACACGTCGCGAATCGCCGCCGCGAGCGGCACCTGGGACAGCGACCGGCCGATGGCCGACGAGTACCTGTCGAAGATGGGCCACGGCTACGGCAACGGTTTCTGGGGCGAGCCGATGGAGGATGTGTTCCGCCTGGCGCTGTCCGGCACGGAGAAGGTGGTGCACAGCAGCTCCACCATGCTGTACGGCGCCCTCGACAACGACGACTTCTTCATGTACATGGGCGGCCTCGCCGCGGCGGTCCGGAGCATCGACGGCGAGAGCCCGCAGATGGTCGTGACCAACACGCGCGACCCGGGCCAGCCCGAGATGACCGGCATCGACAAGTTTCTCGGCGCCGAGTTCCGGACGCGCTACGTCAACCCGACCTGGATCGAGGGGATGCAGCGCGAAGGCTACGCCGGCGCCGGCGAGATGCGCGCGTTCGTCGAGTATCTGTGGGGCTGGGACGCTACGGTGCCCGAGACCGTCGACGACGCGATGTGGCAGGAGTCGTTCGCGGTCTACGTGGAGGACCGGCACGACCTCGACATGAAGGCGTTCTTCGACGAGCACTCGCCCCACGCCTACCAGGACATCACCGGCCGGATGGTCGAGACGATCCGCAAGGGCTACTGGGCGGCCGACGACGCGACCACCGAGCGGTTGCTCCGCGAGCATGTCGACAGCGTCGCCACCCATGGCGTCGGCTGCTCGGAGCACACCTGCGGCAATCCGCGGCTGTTGCGCTACGTGCTGGAGCAGGGCGCGGCGATGAACATTCCGGGTCCGGCCCTCGAGGCCTACCGCGCGGCGATGGAGGAGGCGATCGGCGCCGACATCGAGACCGCGGCGGCCGAGGCCGAGGCGTTCGTCCGCTGGAATGAATCGCGTCCGGCGCTGACCACGACGAACATCGAGGGGTTTCGGATGGAGGAGTCGGCCGACGCTGCCGAGCCGCTGCCCGTGCCGCCGGCCTCCGGGGCGGACGACGGCGTGTGGGCCCCGCTCTGGGTCGGCGCGCCCGTTCTGGGCCTGCTCGCCGTTTGGCGTTGGCGCCGCAATCGCGGGTAGGGCGCGGAGGGTCTCCATGCCGAGGGTCGTGGTCGACTCCATCTCGGGAGCGGTACTGCTGTCGGCCGGACTGTGCACCGTAATCGTCCTGGCCGCCGAGTCGAGGACCGTCCGAATCAGCCGAAGCGGGCACGGGGCATACGAGGCGAGCCTCGCGGTGCATCCCCGCGGATTCGCGGTGGCGTGGCACGACAGCCGCCACGGTGCGCCGGAGATCTATGCGCGGCTTGTCGACGGAAGCGGCCGGCCGGTCTCCGACGAGTACCGCCTGACGGCCAACGCGGGGCGTTCGTACGAGCCGAGCATCGACGTTCCCGATCCGGAAATCTCCGACGACCTCATCGTGGCGTGGTACGAGGTGGCGGCGGACGACTCCTCGTCACGCGCGAGAGTCGGCGCCTGGACAGCCGCCGGTACGCCGCGCTGGACGAGAACGCTGTCCGCTGCCCGGCGCGACGGGCGGGCGGCGGTGGTCGCCGTGATCGGCGATCGGATGCAGTGTGTCTGGATCGAGGAGACGGACACCGGACCGAACGTCTCGGCCGCCATCTGGGCGCAACAGCTCGGTCTCGACGGCGAGCCCCTGGGCGCGGCGCACCGGGTCGCCGATGCGAGCCGCACGACGTGGAACTTGAATCTGAGCGTGGACGCCGGGGGCGTCCCCTGGGTTGTCTTCGATGCGCAGTTGGAGACGCGCGCCCACGAGCTCTTCCTGGCACGCCTCGGCCGGGAGCAGGCGATAGTGGAACGGTTGAGTGTCGACGACGGTGCATCCTCCCTCTATCCCGACCTCGCTTTCGGCGCCGGACGAGCCGCCGTCACATGGTGGGACACTCGCGATGGCAACGCGGAGGTCTATCTCGCGGTCGTCGATGAAGAGGAGCTGCCGAACGGAATCGAGCGAGCGGCGTCGCGTGTAACCGATACGGCGGGGGAGTCAATCGGCGCCTACATCGACTGGAACGGTACGCGATTCGGGCTGGCGTGGTCCGACGAAGTCGAGCCTGGCCTGCCCCACGACGTCTACTTCCGGCCGTTCGCGGCGAACGGTCTCCCGGACGGGAGGGCTCGCCGGCTGACGGACAACCCGACGGCGTCGCTCATTCCGGCCATCCGCGGCGCGGGCTCGCGCTTTGCCCTGGCGTGGAACGAAGACGTCGTCGAAGCGCGCGGCGATCACCGCGGCGGGGGACGTTCGGAAGTCGTGTTCACCTTCTCCCGGTGAAAGACGGTCGGCTGAGCGAAACGCCGGCCCGCACGTACCGCGTCGGTACTCCTACCGCGACCGCGCGGCGAGTTCGCGCAGAAAATTGACCACGTGCCAGATCTCGTCGTCGGTGATGCGGCCTTCCCACGCATCCATGTCGTAGTTCGGAGGAACTCCCTGGCGGATCACGTTGTAGATATCGCCGTCGCTTTCGCCGTGCACCCACTCGTCGTCGACGAGGTTGGCCGGCCTCGTCCCCGGCGACGGGTTCTGGCCCCGGCCGTCGCCGCGCACGCCGTGACACGACCGGCAGAAACGGCCGTAGACGCGCAGGCCGGCCCGCACCGATTCCTCGGTAGCCTCGATGGGATTCTCCGGCACCTCGGCGGCAGGTTCCTGCACGGCTTCCTTGGCGGTCGACGCAGACGGAGCGGCGGTTGCGAGCAGCAGGAAAGAGGCGCAGCAGGCGGTCAGAACGGCCACGACTCGTGTATGACTCGGCATCGTCTCGCATCCTCCTCGAAGTGAATCCAGGCAATCAGTCTATACCGGGCCGGAGCGAGGGCCGGGATTGCTCTGCAGCGCCGCGCTCGTGGTTGACCCGTTCACGGGCGACGGGGTACACTGCGCGCCCTGGCCCCCCGGCCGGGTGCCGGCCGCCAGGGTGACTCACCGGACCGAAGGAGTGATCGAATGCGTGTACCGAGCGTCGTCTTCATGGTGATGTTGCTGACCGCCGGCCCCGCCCGCGCCCAGGAGCCGCAGGTATTCGGCGACTTGGCGGAGGTGATGCGCGGCATCCTCTTCCCCAACTCGAATATTCTGTTCGACGCGCAGACGAACAACCCCGACGACCCGGTCGAGGCGGTCGAGGGCGACTCCACCAGTGAGCGCTTCGCGAACATCTACACCGGCTGGGAGGCTCTCGAGAACGCGGCCGTCGCGCTCGTGGAGTCCGCCAACCTGATCGAGCTTCCGCGCAACTGCGAGCTCAACGAGGAGGAGGCCGGGCGCATCGGCGCGCCGGCCCCCGTCGAGCGCGAAGACTGGCAGCAGTACGTCGCCGGCCTGCGGGCCGCGGGGCAGCGGGCGTACGAGTGGGCGCAGGCCCGCGTGTACGACGACTTCGACGTCATCCTCATGACCGGCGACGTTGCCGAGGCCTGCTCGAACTGCCACGGCGTCTATCGCGACAGCTACACGGATCCGCCCACGCCGCGTTGCACTCCCCCCGCCGAAGACTGATCGGAGCGCTGCGATTTCACCCGACCGATCCGCGCTGGGAGGAGTTTGACGCATGCGAAGCTGGTTCGAATGGGTTGGCGCGATGGAATCGAGCGTCGCTCTCCGCGAGTCGCTCAACGCCTATCCGATCATGCTCACGTCGCACGTCATCGGGATGTGCATGTTCGCGGGCCTGATCATGATGATGGACCTGCGTCTGGCCGGGGTCGGCAACTTGAACAGTTCGATCACGCAGGTCCAGGGACGGCTGTTCCCGTGGCAGATGGTGGGGTTCGCGATCAGCATCGTCACCGGTCTGCTGCTGCTGTTCAGCGACCCGATGCGGTTCTATACGAACTTCTACTTCTGGACCAAGAATGTGCTGCTGATTCTGGCCGGACTCAACATGTGGTACTTCCACGCGACCACGTACCAGACGGTCGACCAGTGGGACAACGATCCGTCGCCTCCGTTCGGGGCCAAGTTCGCCGGGGTAATGTCGATCGCTTTCTGGTCTGCGGTCATCGTCGTGGGCCGGATGATCGCCTATCAGGATCTCGTGCCGCAGTGGTGGCGTGAGCTGGTTCCGAGAGGGTAGAAGATGTCTTTGCAGCCGTTCTTCCTCTGGATGCAGGAGCACGCGTTCAGCGCGTACATCCTGAACGAGACGTGGTTCGCGCCGATCGTGCAGGTGATGCACCTGATCGCTCTGGCGGTGTTCGCCGGCGCGATCCTGGTGGTCGACCTGCGGCTGCTCGGCGTGGGGCTCACCCGCGTGCCTCTGGCCAAGGTGTCGGAAGACGCCATGCCGTGGATGGTGTGGGGTCTGGTCGCGCTCCTCATCACCGGCTGGCCGTCGGTGATGTCGACGGCGATGAAGCAGTACTACAGCCCGTTCTTCTGGTGGAAGATGGAGCTGCTCGTGCTCGGCCTGATCTTCGCCTTCACCGTCCGGCGGCGGCTGGCGAGGATGGACGAAGCGAAGCTCGGGCCCGTCTGGCCGAAGGCGGCGGGCATGTTCTCGATCGCGGTGTGGACCGGGGTGGCCGTCGGCGCCCGGCTGATTGGATTGCTCTCGTAGGCGCGGCCGACGGATCGCCTTGACAGCGCCCGGAGGCCGCATGTATAGATCGGCCACTTTCGTCAACACGTTCCGGCCCTTCCGAGGAGGGTGCCTGGGACAGTCTGCTGACGGCTCGCGACATCATCGGGTGTGGCGGTCGTGGCGGGGAGACATCGTCAAATGCGAAATCTGAAGAGGTTCAACGGCAAGGTGATTGCCACGGCGTCAGCCGGGGCGCTGGCGGTGGCGATGGTCTTCTCCGTCGGCGCGGCGAGCGTGGCGGGCCAGGACTATATGGCGCCCCGGACGGCGTTCGACGCGCCGGACCTGAACGGCATCTGGCAGGCCATCGGCGCCCATCACTGGAACATCGAGCCGCACGCGGCCAGCCACGGACCGGTGGTCGAGCTCGGGGCCATCTTCTCGGTTCCCGGCGGCCTGGGCATCGTCGAGGGCGGCGAGATTCCCTACACCGCCGCGGCGCGGGCGATCCAGCAGGAGAACGCGCAGCACTGGGTCGAGCGCGATCCGGCGGCCAAGTGCTACATGCCGGGCATTCCGCGGGCGACCTACCAGCCGTATCCCTTCCAGATCGTGCAGACCGAGGAGTACATCCTCTTCGCCTACGAGTTCGCCAGCGCCAGCCGCGTCGTCTACATGGACCGGCCCGACTTCGAGGCGCCGGTCGACGCCTGGATGGGCCATTCGCTCGGCTCGTTCGACGGCGAGACCCTCGTCATCGACGTGACCGCCCAGATGCCGGACACCTGGCTCGACCGGAACGGCAACCACCACAGCAACCAGATCCGCGTCGTCGAGCGCTACACGGCCTCGAGCCCGTACCACCTGAACTACGAGGCCACGATCGAGGACCCGGAGACCTACACGCGGCCCTGGAGCCTCAGCCTGCCGCTCTACCGCCGGATCGACGAGAACATGCAGCTTCTCGAGTACAAGTGCGTGGAGTTCGCCGAAGAGTTGATGTACGGGCATCTGCGCAAGGACCCCGACCTGACGCCGACCTACCGCCCGAGCGGCTACGGCTCGGCCTACGAGGGCGAGGCGCCCGGTCCCCGGTAGAGACCGGGCGCGACCAGGAAGGTCGACGCGGTTGACGAATACGTAGATATTGGCGATAATGCCGAAACCCGTTGTGCTTGCAAGACAGGAGGCGAATCCGATGCGAAAGGTAGTCCTTACGGTTGTGGCTCTCGCGCTGGCCGCGACTGCGGTCCCCGTGGTGGCCCATCACGCGTTCTCGGCTGAGTTCGACGCCGACGCGCCGATCCATCTCGAGGGCGTGGTCGTCCGGATGGAGTGGATCAACCCACACGCGTGGGTCCACCTCGAGGTCACCAACGACGACGGCTCGACGACCGTCTGGATGGTCGAGGGCGGCACGCCGAACACGCTGCTGCGCCGTGGCTTCAACCGCCAGTCGCTGCTTCCCGGCACCGAGATCATCGTGGACGGCTACCAGGCCAAGGACGGCTCGAACAAGGGCAACGGCCGCGACCTGACCTTCCGGGATGGCCGCAAGCTGTTCATGGGTTCGTCCGGCACGGGCGCGCCGCGTGACGGCCGCGACCCGACCGAGCCCGAATAGGGCGCGCTTCGTTCCGAACGAACACGTCGGTCCCCCCTGCGGGGCCCGAGATCGAAACCCTGGACGCCCGGAGCTCGTCATGAGCTTCGGGCGCTCGGGGTTTTCTTTTTTTGATCGTATTCGCAGCCCCAGGGTTGGACCTTTCCCTTCATGGTTGGCCCGTTCTCGCAAGCTCTTCCAATGACCCTGCGTCCGGCCCGGACCGCCGCGCTGCTGGCCTTCGGCTCGTTGCTCCTGGCCGCATCCGCGCCCGGCCAGGTGACGCCGGTCGAGCCGTCGCCGCCCTCGATCGGCGAGATCGAAGTCTCCAGCCGCGAGGTTTTCGACGAGCGCGGCGGCGGTCGGTTCGCGCCCCACCGGATCGCCAACCGGTTGCACGTCCGTACCCGCGATCACATCATCCGGCGCGAACTGCTCTTCGAGACCGGCGATCCGCTCGACCGCGAGCTCATCGACCAGACCGAGCGCAACCTGCGCGGCCTGTGGTTCCTGCGCGACGCGCGTGTCGAGACGGTGGAGGTGGACGAAGACCTCGACGGGCGACCCGAGCGGGTCGACGTCCTGGTGACGACCTGGGACCGCTGGTCCCTCGCCCCGCGCATCGACTTCTCGCAGGTCCAGAACCGGACGATCTGGGAGATCGGCGCGTCGGAGAAGAACTTTCTCGGTTTCGGCAAGTCGATCACGGTCTCGCACCGGCAGAATCTCGATCGGGTGACGGATCGCCTGCGCTATCAGGACCCGCAGTTGCTCGGATCGAACGTCGGACTGGCCGCGTCGGTAGCGGGCCTCAGCGACGGTCACGAACGGCTCCTCACCCTCGATCGGGGGTACCTGTCGCTGCGGGATCCGTGGGCGTTCTCGGCGGGCGTGGTGAGCGTGGCCCGGACCGAGCCCATCGTCGAGCACGGCCTGGAGGTCGAGCGGCTGCCGGTGCGCGGCGAGTTCGTCGACCTGGAGCTGGGGCGCGCGCTGCTGCGCGGCGCGAATCACGCGGTCCGGATGCACGGTGCGTTTCGCGCGCACGAGGTGCAGGTCGGAGAGGATCTTCGGGACTATACCGGGCCGGAGGTCGGCCTGCGGTCGGTCACCCACCGGTTCGTGCGGCTGACGCACGTCAACCAGTTCGAGCGGACCGAGGACTTCAACCTCGGCACCGAGTCGCACGCGGTGCTGCGGCTGTCGGCGCACGCGTTCGGCGGGCGCGAGGCGGCGTTCGTGTCGGCCGGCCACCGGCATGGGCTGCAACTTCGCGACAATCACTTCGTGATCCTCGGCGTCGGGTTCGACGGGCGGCGTGAACGGGGCGGGTGGCGGAACACCGTGGCGGCGGTGAACGCCCGCTACCTCCGGAAGCACTCGTTGCGAACCGCGTTCGTCGGCAAGCTCGACTACGCTCATGGCCACGCCTTCGACCCGGAAGTGCAGCTCCGGCTGGGCGCCGAGACGGGGCTGCGCGGCTATCCGGTCCGCCAGTTCACCGGCACGCGGTCGCTGCTGCTCTCGGCGGAAGAACGCGTCTTCTTCGCCGACGACGTCTGGCAGTTGCTCTCGTTCGGCGTCGCCGGGTTCGTGGACAGCGGCTTCGTCTGGCCGGCCGGGCGTCCCGTGGATCTCGGCGACCTGCGGACCGGCGTCGGCGTCAGCCTGCTCGTCGGCAGCCACCGGCTCGCGAGCCGCGGCGGCGTCCGGTTCGACCTCGGCTATGCCCTGAATCCGGTCGAGGGGCCGGACGGCCGGCCGAAGCACTGGGTCGGCGCCGCGTTCTCGGACATTGACTTCTGAGCCGCATCCAACCGGGCCGGGCCGGACGGCCGCGACCTTTGCCGCCGGGGCGCTCCTGTCGCTGGTCCCGCCGCTCCTGCTGCTGCCGGCGCTCGGCGCGCTCGATCTCTATCGGGGCGCGACGGTTCTGCGGCCGGTCGTCGTTGTCCTGTTCGCCTGTGCGGCGGGCGGCGTGGTGGCGGGCGGCGCGCTCGGCCCCGGGCTGCGCTGGCGGGCGGCGTTCGGCGCGGCCTTCGGAGCGACGCTGTGGATCCCGCTCCTGATACTGGCCGGCCTGCCGGCTCTGAGCGGCGTCGAGCGGCTCGCCGAGCTGCTCCTGGGTTTCGCACCGGCTCTGGCGGTGACTCATGCGCTGCTGGGCGCCCTCGGGCTCGCGCTCGGGGGCAGCGGCTGGCGCCGAGCGAGCGCCGGCGCGCTCGTGTTCGGTGCGGCCGGTACGGCCGGCGGCGTGCTGCTGGCGCTGGTCGTCCGGCTGGCGGCGGGATCTTCCGGTGCGGCGGCGTTCGCGGCCGGCGCACTCGGCGGCGGGGCAGCCTGTGTCCTGCCGTTGACGCTTGCCGGATGGTGGCTCGGCTGGATGCGGTCGGGCCGTTTCACGCGAGCCACACCGCGTCTCGTTCGAGGGCGAGCTCGATACGGACGATGAACACGCAGGCGCCGGCCGCGGCCAGATGCCAGGCGATGTGGGGCTGCACGACGTGCGCCCAGGCGGTCCCCGCCCCGGTGCACGCGATGCCGGCATGGCCGAGGGCGAGCAGCGCCGCGGCGGGGAGGAGGAGTACGGCCGTCCGCCGCAGGTCGGCGCGGATGGCCGGGCGGAGGCGGGCCAGCTTCCACCACAGCCAGAGCAGCGCCGCGGCCTGGGCCGTGACGACGACGTAACCCGCGGCGGTCGCGATGAAGGGCAGCACGGCGCCGCCGCCGGCGAACACGGCGAAGAGCGCCGGCCACCGGCTGCGCGGCGTGTAGCCGGCGTGCACCAGCGCCGCGGCCAGCAGCAGGCCGGTGAGCAACGGCATCGCGGCGAGGTCAAGCCGCTGGAACGCCGCGGCGAACGTGGCGTGGAACAGCATCGAGGCGGCGGCGAGCAGGGCCAGTATCGCTGGGAGGAAACGCGCCGGGCCGGCTGTTGGCGAGCGGTGGACTTCGTGCCAGGAGACGACCGCCGCGGCCAGGACGGCGAGTCCGGACAGGGTCTCGCCGGGATGCACCAGCAACGCGGCGACGTCGGGCTCGCAGGTGTCGTACGCGGCGCGCTCGAGCGCGCTCCAGGGTCCTGGTCTCACGGTCCGGCGCCTCGCTCCCCGTCATCGTCGAGGCGGGCGGGGCGATCCGGCGCCGCGCCGCGTGCGGCGAGCAGCTCCTGCCAGGCGCGCAGGACGTCCTCGCCGAACCGTTTGCCGATGGTCACCCACTCTTCGTAGTGATTGGGGTGATCGAAGTTCCACCAGCCGGTGTTGTCCGCCGGCGGCACGAGATACGAGAGATAGTCCTGCGCCGATCCGACGAAGCCGTGGTGGCGGCCCGGCATCAGGCGGTCGACGCCGGCCATGGCCGGGAAGCGCCACGCACCCCAGTCGGGTCCGTAGTCGGCGACGTGCTCCGGGCGGCCCAGCGCGTAGGCCGGATCGATCTCGCCCGGGGCGGTCAGCAGGCTCAGGTCGCCGATCTCGATCAGGGCGACCTCGCCCCGTACGCAGCCGAGCAGGCCCCAGCAGTCGGGCCAGTGGTAGCGCAACCGGTCGGGCGGCTCGACGTCGTGGTGCCAGACCGACCAAGTGCCCAGCAGGTGGATGACGTTGTCGATCGGGGTGTCGAACGAGGTGCTGGAGACGGCCAGGTCGGGGGCCGCCAGCGGTTCCGCCGCGTCGAGCGCCGCGTCCGCCGCGTGCGCGATCTCGTAGCCGGTCGAGCGGATCTTCTCCCAGCCGTCGGTGACCAGCACGGGCTGCCCGCCTCCGTCGAAGACGCGGTTGCCGCTTTCGTCCCATAGTGGGACCGGCGTGCTGCGCAGGCCGCTCATCTGGTTGCCGACCGTTCCCGACACGAACACGGCGACCCCGCCCCGGATGCGTTCCAGGTACTCCCGCAGATAGTGCGGATAGTCGCTCGACAGGAGCCGGTTGCCGCTGCCGAGCGTGTCGGGATGATTGTGCCAGTTGACCAGGGTGGCGATCGTCTCGTCCGTGCCCGCCTCCCTGAACGCCGCCGCCACGACACGCGTGTTGCCCGTGACGGGGTCCCGGAGGTCGCGTTGCATGACGAAGCGGTCGTACGCGGCCGACGGATCGTCGATCTCGTTGTTGATCGCGGGCAGGCGGCAGTCGCTCTCGGTCTTCAGGAGGCCGCTGGCCGTGTCCTGGCACGCGACGTGGGTGGTCGTCGCCGTCGTCAGCGTCGCGGGGCGCAGCGCCTGCAGCGCCCTGTCGATCGACGCGTAGAGCGACTCGCGAAGCTGCGTCGTGTAGCGCCGGTTGTGGCCGGCCATCAAGGTCGACCAGTAGCCGCTGGCGTCGGGAGCCGAATGCGTATGGGTGGAGTGCAGGATGACGTGGCTCTCCGGGATCCCGTGCTCCCGGGCGACCCGGCGCCGGACGGGTCCGGTGTGCTTGCGGCCGAGGCCGGGGAGGTCCGCGGCGACGAGCACCAGGGTCTCGCCCCGGGCATCGCGGAGCGCGAGCGCGCGCGCCCAGATCGGGTCGTGGATGCCCTCGGCGAGCCGGTTTCCCTCGCGAAACGGCACGTAGGGACTGAAGCCTGCCAGGTGGATCCACCGGAAGCAGTCGCGGTCCGCATCGAACTGCGGGACCGAGGCGTCCGCCGCCGCGTCGTCGCACAGCACGGGGGTGATGTCGACGGCTGCCGCGCCGGCCTCGAGCTGGCCGGCGGACGCCGCGGGCCAGGCGAGGAGGAAGGCCAAGACAGCGGACCGCAGACGC
Source organism: Acidobacteriota bacterium (assembly GCA_009861545.1). Taxonomy (NCBI): domain Bacteria; kingdom Pseudomonadati; phylum Acidobacteriota; species Acidobacteriota bacterium. The sequence goes on from VXME01000062.1 coordinate 21,483, forward strand.
ACTCCGGCGGTCGGGAGACCCGCCGCCGCCGGCGAGAGACCAGGCACCGCCGGATCGTAGCCGGATTCCCCGCGATTCGGGGGGCGCCCGGGCGTGGTGTGGCGTGGCGTGGTCGGCGGGTCAGCGCCTGGGGTATGCTTCGCTGGCTCGGGAGGGGCACGCCATGTCGTTGAACACGTATCTCACCTTCGATGGCAACTGCCGCGAGGCGTTCGAGTTCTACCGGTCCGTCTTCGGCGGCGAGTTCACCGGGATCCAGACGTTCGGCGACGGCCCGCCGGACATGCCGGTGGCCGAGGAAGAGAAGAATCGCGTCATGCACGTCGGGCTGCCGATCGGCTCGAGCGTCCTGATGGGCAGCGACACCTCGAGCTTTGCGCCCCCGTACGCGGCCGGCAACAACTTCTCCCTGTCCATCGACGGGGAGAACCGCGAGCGGTGCGACGAGCTGTTCGCGAAGCTGTCCGCGGGCGGCTCGGTGATCATGCCGCTGCAGGACCAGTTCTGGGGCGACTACTTCGGACAGTGTACCGACCGGTTCGGCATCAACTGGATGGTCAGCTACACGCTGCCCAAGGAGTGAGGGTCAGGCGGTCTCGATGCCGGCCGCGCCCTCGAGCTCCAGCTCGGCGGTCGCGACCTCGCGCATCCGGTACTTCTGCACCTTGCCGGTGACGGTCATCGGGAAGGCGTCGACCAGCTTCCAGTAGCGGGGAATCTTGTACGTCGCGATGGCGCCATGGCAGAAGGCGCGGAGCTGCTCGCCGGTCACCGAGGCGCCCGCCTTCGGCTTCACCCACGCCATCACCTCCTCCCCGTAGCGGGCCGACGGGACACCGATCACCTGCGCGTCCTCGACATCCGGGTGCGTGTACAGGAACTCCTCCACCTCGCGCGGGTAGACGTTCTCGCCGCCGCGGATGATCATGTCCTTGATGCGGCCGACGATGCGCAGGTACCCCTCGACGTCCATCGTCGCGAGATCGCCCGAGTGCATCCAGCGCGCGTCGTCTATGGCGGCGGCGGTCGCCTCCGGCTGGTTCCAGTACCCGAGCATCACCACGTAGCCGCGCGTGCACAGCTCGCCGGACGCGCCGCGCGGAACGATCCGGCCGCTCTCCGGATCGACCACCTTGATCTCGACGTGGGGGTGGATGCGGCCGACGCTGCCGACCCGCTTCTCGACCGGGTCGTCGACGCGGGTCTGGGTCGAGACCGGCGACGTCTCCGTCATCCCGTAGCAGATGGTGATCTCTTTCACGTTCATCCGCTCGCGGACCTGCTTCATCACCTCGACCGGGCAGGGGGAACCGGCCATCACGCCGGTGCGCAGCGACGAGAAGTCCGTCCGGGCGAAGTCGGCGTGGTTCAACTGGGCGATGAACATCGTCGGGACGCCGTAGATCGACGTGCACCGCTCGCCCTGGATGGCGGCCAGCGTGGCGGCGGGATCGAAGCTCTCGGCCGGCGCGACGATGCAGGCACCGTGGGTGGTGCAGGCGAGGTTGCCGATGACCATGCCGAAGCAGTGGTAGAACGGGACCGGGATCAGCACCCGGTCGGCCTCGGTGTAGCGGAGGATTTCGCCGCAGAAATAGCCGTTGTTCAGGATGTTGTGGTGCGAGAGGGTGGCTCCCTTCGGGGCGCCGGTGGTGCCCGAGGTGTACTGGATGTTGATGGGGTCGTCGAAGCTCAGGCTCGCTTCCCGCGCGGCCAGCGCCGCGTCGTCGATGCCGGATCCCTCCTCGAGCAGCGTGTCCCATTCGTCGTCCAGGACGACGGTCTCGGCGAGCGCCGGGCAACGGGCCCGGACGCTGCCCACGAGCGCCGTGTAGTCGGCGGCGCGGAAGCGCCGGGCGTGCAGAAGCAATCGCAGTCCCGACTGGTTCAGGGTGTATTCGAGCTCGTGCGCGCGGTAGGCCGGGTTCACGTTGACGAGCACCGCGCCGATGCGGGCCGTCGCATACTGGGTGACGACCCACTCGTAGCGGTTGGGCGCCCAGATGCCCACCCGATCGCCCCGGGCGATGCCGCGGGCGAGCAGGGCGCGGGCGAGCAGAGTCGTCAGGTCCCAGAACTCCCGATAGGTGGCCCGGAAGTTCTGCGAGGCGACGACCAGGGCGTCGAGCTCCGGATGCCGCTCCACGGTGCGGCGCAGGTTCGCACCGATGGTCTCGCCCAGCAGGGGCACGTCGGCGGCGCCGTGCACGTAGGAGGGCGGGCTCACGGAACCGTGATTATAATGGCCGTGCCAGCGCCCGGAGGGAGCCCTGCGCGTGTTCGACCGCTCGCGATCCTCGTCCTTCGTCCGCCCGGCCGGCGTGCTGCTGCTTCTCGCACTCGCCGCCGGAGCAGCGCCGGCGGAGGAGCAGCGGGCCGCGGTGCCCCGCTTCCGCTCCGGCGTCGACCTGGTCAAGGTGACGGCCACGGTGCGCGACGCCGAGGGACGCCTGGTCGGCGATCTGACCCGCGACGACTTCGAGATCTTCGAGGACGGCCGGCCGCAGCGCATCACCCAGTTCGATCGGGGCAGGGTTCCGGTCAGCCTCGGCGTGGTCCTCGACGTCAGCCAGAGCATGCTCGGGCAGCGCATGGACGACGCCCGGGCGGCGTTGCGGCGCTTTCTGGTGGACCTGCTCGAGCCGGGCGACGAGGTCTTCCTGATGGTGTTCAACCACGATCCGAAGCTGGAGGCGCCGTGGACGCTGGGGCCGAGCCGGCTGCGCGGACGGCTCGACCGCATCCGCCCGTACGGGGCGACCGCGATCTACGACGCCCTGATGATGGCGCTGCCGCTGTTCGCCGTCCGGGCCCACGACCGCGCCGCCGTCGTGCTCATCTCCGACGGGTCGGACACCGCCAGCGACGTCACGCGGGATGACGTGCGCTGGCAGATACGGCTGAGCGACGCCTTCGTCTACGCGGTCGGCATCGACGCCCCCGAGCGGCGGCCGATCAACGATCGCGTCAATGCGCGCCTGCTGCGAGACGTCACGGCCGAGAGCGGCGGCTACGCTGAGGTGATCTCCGACAGCCCGGATCTGGCCCCGGCCACCGAGCGCATCGCAGAGGAGCTCAACCACCAGTACACGCTGGCCTACGCGCCCACCCGCCCGCCCGACGGCAGGTACCGCCGCATCCAGGTCCGGGTGCGGGGCGGG
>VXME01000063.1 GCA_009861545.1 Acidobacteriota bacterium
ATAGCCGTCAATCCACTGGCGGTAAACGAGGGGTTGGCTAATTTGCCGGTCAGTATCTGACTCTATGTTCGCGTGGTGGCCTCCCTGCCGTCGACGCGCGCTCGTCGATGACCGATCCGCGGTTGCGGTTCGGCAGCCAGCATCTCGATCTTCGACTCGGCGAAGACGATCTGGCTGAAACGACCGAAGCTGATCTTGCTGGCGCCGGTGGCTTCAAGCCGACGGTGCAATTCCGGCGCAGCCGCCGGTTGCAGGAACCGCGTCTCGGTCCGGGGGTGGACCAGCAGGTCTATGTCCCGGCTCTCCCGATGCCGCCAGCGCGCGGACAGGATGGTCCCGCCGCCGATTATACAGCCGCTCCGGTCCGGCGTTCGCGGCGTGACGTACGTGTCGAGGATTCCGCGTGTTCGGCTGAGAAGGGTCCGGGCGGGTTCCGGCAGCGTCAGGTCTTCCGCCTTCGGTTGGGAAGTCATCGTCGCGCGAGCCGGTTCAGTTCTCTCGCGACCACGGGGTGATCGGCCTTCGCTCTGTGAATGGCCGCGACCAGCTCGCGCACCGTGTACACCTCTTCGGCCCACGCCAGGACGATCTCGTCGGACCGCGCCTCCTTCGTCCACATGCGGATCAGGGCGCGCTGCCGCTTTGTCGGCATCTCGGCGTGGATTGCGTCGTAGAACTCGGCGCTCGTCGGCTGGGTCGCCCACCCGCAACAACTGCTGTTGATGCGGCCGTCCACCGTACTGCTGCGCGCGCGGATGGCGGACGGATCGTGTCCCGGCAGGTACTCGTCGCGAAGCCTCGCGTCGGCCCCGCGGTCGCTGAACGCCTCCGGCGGCGCCAGAACATCGGGTTCCTCGTCCCGGTTCGTGACCTTCGCCTGCCGGCGCAGGGCGCGCCACTCGTCCAGTGTCATCGTCGTCTCGGATGCAAGACTCCTCTCCGATTCTAGCGCCGCCAAACCCAAGGGCCGTCGACATCTACCGCGCGTCGCGCGATGGCGTGGAGCTGCCCAAGCCCATCCTGCGTGCGAGTTGATGCGAGACGAAGTTCCCGGCATCGGGCATCGCCCGACAGCAATCTCAATCCTGTCGATCATGACCGTCGGCGCCCCGGATTGATCCAGCGCAGGTTGGGAAACCGAGCGAAGTCGTTGTCGAAAGAGACGAGCGTGGCGCCGCGAGAAATCGCGAGCGCCGCGAGATGGGCGTCGGAAGTGAGATTCCCGCCGGTGCCGGTCTCCGAGAGCAGCCGTTCCAGATGACGCCAATGTTCGTCCGTCTCTCGCACCAGACGAACCGTTGGCTGGCCAAGCCAGCGGTTGACCCGCCGACACGCCTGCTCGACGGTGAGCGGTCGTGGGAGGGCGGCGGCGTGCGTGCTCAGGCGCAGGAACCCGGTGACGACGGACCAGGCGAGACCGACCGGCTCATCGCCGTTGAGCGCGGACTCCCACCACGTGCGCGCCTCGACGTGATGCGCGGCCGCCGTGTTGATGGCGTAGAGGACGACGTTGAGATCGACGAGCGTCACTTGCGCTGCTCGAGCTTGCGAAGCGTTTCCTCGTCTTCGAGTTGCGCAGCAAGCGCCAAGGCGCGATCGAGGTTCACGCGCGGCTCGCCCAGATCGGCCACCTCTTCCCGGTAGCGCCGGCGCGGGCGAGAAGTGCTGGCGCGACGATCCAGTCCGACACGCAGTACGTCGTTCGCCACACGCGTCAACGACACGCCCGTCTCGTGAGCGCGTGCCTTCATCTCTCGGAGGATATCGTCGGCGATGGTCAGCGTGGTACGCATTGATGCACCATAGCATCATTATTAGTGTCATCAATATGAAACCGTCGGATCTCCACCTCCATGCGGTCGTAGATGTCGACGACCTCGTCCGTGAAGCGGGCCAGCGGGTCCTGTTGGCCGAGCCGGACCAGGTGAATGCCTTCCCGGAGGTCGGCGCACCTGGCGAGGTGCTCGGACCACGCCTGGTCGATCTCGTGAAGCGTCACCGCGACCTCGGCCCGGCGCACGGCGTCCTCTCCGCACGCCGCGACGAGCTCGCCGTAGCGGTCGGGTACGCTGCGCCAGACGGCCGGCGCCTCGCGGCCGTGCAGCAATGCCCGCCGGCAATCCATCAGCCTTCTGCGCTGCTCTTCGACGATCTCGGTGTAGCGGGAGAGGGTGCTCCTGATCTCGTGGTTCTGCCCTTCCACGATCCGCTGTGCGCGGGCAATCTCCTCCCGCACGATCGGCTGCTCGATCGGCTCGTCGTGGCGCGCCGGCATGATGCGCGCCGGAATGAGATTCCGGATGCCGTACCGCACCAGCAGATCGTCCTCCAGGCTCACGAAGAAGCGGGACTCTCCCGGATCGCCCTGGCGGCCGGCCCGCCCGCGGAGCTGCAGATCGACGCGGCGGCTCTCGTGACGGTTGGTGCCGATGACGTGCAGCCCGCCGAGGGCGACCACCTGATCGCGCTCCGCTTCGTCCGCGCCTCCGAGCCGGATGTCGGTGCCGCGGCCGGCCATGTTGTTCGAGATGGTGACGGCGTCGAGCCTTCCGGCGCGCGCGACGACACGCGCCTCCGCCGCGTCGTTCCTGGCGTTCAGGACCTCGCACGCCACGCCCGCCGCACGCAGCCGTGCCGCCAGGCGCTCCGATTCCGCGACGGTGAGCGTGCCGACGAGGACCGGCCGCCTCCGGGCGTGCACGCGCCGGATCTCGTCGACGACGGCCAGCTCCTTGGCCTCGCGATGCGTGAACACCACGTCCGGCCGGTCCATGCGCACCGTCGGCCGGTGCGTCGGCACAACGACCGTCTCGAGCCCGTACAGGCCCCTGAGCTCGTCCGCGGCGTCCTGCGCGGTCCCGGTCATGCCGCATAGATGCGGGTAGCCGCGGAAAAAATGCTGCAGCGGTATCGAGCCCAGAATCCGCCCGTCCGCATCGGGCGCGATGCCCTCCTTGGCTTCGAGCGCGGCCTGCAGACCGTCCGGCCAGTGGCGGTCCGGGACGACACGGCCGGTGAACTCGTCGATCATGGCGATGCGCCCGTCGCGGACCAGGTAGTCGACGTCTCGCCGCAACAGTACCCGGGCGTGCAGAGCGCAGTTGAGCTCGGTCAGCAGCGCGCACTGCCCGGCATCGTGCAGACTGGACACGCCGAGCACCTGCTCGAGTTGGGCGAGTCCCGTCTCGGTCAGCTCGACGCTCCGGCGGTACTCGTCGGTGTCGAAGTCGACGCCGGCCGCCAGCGCCGCCACGATCTCCGCGAGCCGCCGCGCCCGGGAATCGCGCGGCTCTGCCCGCCCGGCGACGACCAGCGGGACGCGGGCCTCGTCGATGAGCAACGAGTCCGCTTCGTCCACCAGCGCCATGTGGAACGGCCGGTGCACGACATCGTCGGGGTCGGTCGCCCGCAGGTCGCGCAGGTAGTCGAACCCTGCTTCCCTGGCCGTGACATAGGTGACGTCCGCGCGATACGCGCGGTGCCGGACGGCTGGGGTCATGCCCTGCTGGACGGCGTCCACCGAGAGGCCGAGCATGCGGTAGACCGGTCCCATCCACTCCGCGTCGCGGTGGGCGAGGTAGTCGTTGAAGGTCAGGACGTGCACGCCGTTGCCGGTCAGCGCGTGGAGGGCCGCCGGCATGACCGCCGCCAGCGTCTTGCCTTCCCCGGTCTGCATTTCGACCACCCGGCCCCGGGCCAGAGCAAGCGCCGCGACCACCTGCACATCGAACGGCCGCAGGCCGAGGGTACGGCCGGCGGCTTCCCGCACCAGCGCGAAGAGCGGCGCCTGGAGCGCGTCGAGCGCGAGCCCGGCCTCCGCCCCGGCACGCAGCTCGGCCGCCCGCCGCGTGATCCGTTCATCGGACAGGCCGGCGACCTCGTCTTCGAGCCGGGCGATGTCGGCGAGCGGCTCGTCGAACGCGCGCAGGTCGAGTTCGACCGGGGACCCGCCGAGTCGGGCGAGGCGGTGCCGCCATCCGATGCGGTTGCGTACTCGGGGGACTGCGCGATGCGATGCGATCATGGAAGCCTCCTGCTGATTTCTGCACCCGGAGCGTGGCGAGCCACCCAACGCAGAGAGTCGGCTCGCCGGCCGTCGAGACGACGGCGGCTACACGAGGGCGAATCGAGCAGGAGGAGCGCGCGAGGGAACGAGCGCGAGCAGCGCGAGGAGGCGTTGGTTGCCGCGAGCCGCGGCGGGCCGCCGTAACCGGACGGCGAGATCCGCGTACAGAATCCACAGCGGCGCGAGCAGCGCGGCGAGATCGCCGGCCACGGACGCGGTGACCGCCGCGAACACCACGAGCCCGACGCACAGCCAAGTGAGCGACTTCCGCAGGTGGATCATCGGGCTCTCTCGACGCTATCGCGGATCCCGACCCAGGTCAAATGCACCGCTGCCTACGGCCACAACCCAGCACCACCGCGACTTCGCCTTCCAGGCCGGGCACGCCGACGAGGACGGCGCGCTCGACACCTTGCGGGTGGCCGCTGGACCCGGGGGAGACCATGCGCTCCGGCCGCCTACCGCCACAGTCCCAGCACCGCCGACATGATCGCGATGGACGCGATCTGGTAGCCGGCGTCGATCAGCCACACGCTCAGCGGCTTGCTCGAGAAGCGGTTGTTGGTCAGTCCCACGGTGGCCGAGAACCCGAGCCACATGTGCAGGCCGACCGCGAAGATCGTGCCGGCGCTGTCGCCGAAGTGCGGGGCGATCATCGCCAGCATGGTGGCCATCACGAACCAGCAGACGAACGAGATGACGTAGTTCGTGCCCACGCTCGCCTGCATGGCCTCGACGTCCGCCTGCGTGTAGCCGTGTCCGGCCATCCACGACTTGGCGAAGAGCAGGGGCGAGTACCACAGCGCGCCGAGGCCGAAAGTGAGAACCGTCGCCAGGCCCACCGCCAGGAAGTTCACGTCCGACAGGTGCATCGGTTCATCCTTCGCTGTTCTTGTCGTTCATCGACGGTATCGTTTCCGCCATCGGGCCGGGCTTGGTCGTGAGCCTGCGGTCATGTCGTACAAGCTTCCTGTCCGCACACATGGAGACGATCTCACGGGCTGCGATGTTCCGCCCGTGCGGTCGGCGGGCACAGTTCCCGTAGCACACGACGCTCGGCAATCGGAGACGGACGCACGGGATCTGGACGCGTCATTTTGATGCGCAGACAGCATCATTGTGGTGCTATTCTTGAAGCGTTGGCGGGAGGAGTGCATTCGTGACGCAGGGAATCGTCGCCCATGGGGTTGCGGGGCGGCCGGCGGGTGGGATTGCGGACATCGATGTCTCGCCCGCTGCTTTCGTCGATCAGCCCGTGTTCATCGAGGCTGTCCGAACCGGACTACGTGGGGAAGTCGTGAAGCAGACCCTCGATGTCGTCGGATACCGGGAACTCATCGTGCGACTGCTGGGTACGACGTCCGGCAACCTGCACCGGGTATACCGCCGCAAGGCCCTCGGTCAGGCGCAGTCCGAAGCGCTCCTCGATGCGCTGCGGGTCTTCGATCACGCCGAGCGGACGTTCGCGGGCCTTGATCCGGCGCGTGAGTGGCTGGAGGCGGCGCTTCCGGCCCTTGGCGGCCAGCGGCCGATCGATCTCTGCGACACGTTCGAGGGACGACGCCTGGTGCAGAACGCGATTCGCAGAATCGAGTACGGCGAGTTTCCCTGATGCGCCTGTACCGCATCTGTCATGTCGATCATCTCGACGACTACAGCGGACTTGGGGCGAGTTACCGGGACGGCGGACGCTGGAACGAACCCGGCGTAGCGGTGCTCTACTTCGCCGCGACGGCGAGCGTCGCGATGCTGGAGATGGCGAACTACCTGCCGTCACCCCGCCTGGTACCCGCGGGCTACCGTTTGGGCATCTACGACATCAGCGGGAGTCCGTCCATGGAGCGCTGGACGGTGGATGACCTGCCGTCCGACTGGGATCGGTTTCCGTATCCGCCGACCACCCAACGAATGGGTTCCGACTGGTTGAGGCACGGGACTGCGTCCCTGCTCGCGATCCCGAGCACCACCGTGCCTGGCGGACTCGAGAACATCGTCCTCGCCAGTCCGGCTCGACTCGGCACGGTGTCGATTCGCCTGAGTGCCGTCCAGGAGCGCCTCTACAATCCGCGGGCATTCGGGAGCGCAACGGCGAAGTGAGGCGAGTCGAACACGGTCTCGCCGCTTCTACGATCGAGGAATCCGCGTCATCGGGCTGACCGCCGACGTGCGACCCGCCGGCGGCAGGCGGCGCGCTTGCGGCCTCAGCCGGCTGCCCGCCGCCGCGCCAGGACCGGCGCCGATGCGGCCAGGACGGCCAGCAACAGCAGGGCCGCCGCGAGCGGGCGGGTGACGAAGACGGTGGGATCGCCGCCGGCAATCGCCATCGCCCGCCGGAACTCCTGTTCGAGCAGCGGGCCGAGGACCACCGCCAGCACGGTGGGCGCGAGCGGAAGGCCGTAGCGCCGCATGACGCAGGCGAGGAGGCCGAGCACGTAGACGACGCCGACGTCGAAGATGTTGTTGTTCAGCGTGTAGACGCCGAGGGTGGCGAAGGCCAGCACGGCGGCGAAGAGCAGCGGGGTCGGCACGCGGAGAAGCTGCACCCAGATGCGGATGAGCGGCAGGTTCAGGATCAGCAGCAGGGCGTTCGAGACGTAGAGGCTGGCGATGAGGCCCCAGACCAGCGTCGTGTCCTGCGTGAAGAGAAGCGGTCCCGGCTGGAGGCCGTACATCTGGAAGGCGGCGAGCATGACGGCGGTGGTGCCCGAGCCGGGGATGCCGAGGGCCAGCAGCGGCACCAGGCTGCCGCCGGCGCTGGCGTTGTTGGCGGCCTCCGGTCCGGCCACCGCTTCGATGGCGCCGTCGCCGAACTCCTCCGGCGTCTTCGACGCGCGCCGCTCGGCGTCGTAGGCCAGGAAGCTCGCCACCGTGGCGCCCGCACCGGGCAGCACGCCGCAGAAGAAGCCGATCACCGTGCCGCGCGTCCAGGCCGGCCACGACCGGCGCCACTCGGCGCGGGTCAGGCGCACCGGGCCACCGACGGTCTGCCGCTCCTCGGCGGAACCCGACCCTGCGCGGGCGGCACGCGTCGCGGCGTACCAGAACACCTCCCCGACCGCGAACAGGCCGACGGTGACGACTACCACGTTCACCCCGCCCAGCAGTCCCGCCATCCCGAACGTGAAGCGCGCCTGTCCGGTCTGCACGTCGATGCCCACCGTGCCGATGGCCAGGCCGATGAGCGCCGCGGCCAGTCCCCTGGCGAGGGAGCCCGGAGACAACCCCGCCAGCGCCGTCAGCGCGAAGACCATCAGGGCGAAGTACTCGGCGGGGCCGAAGGTCAGGGCGACCTCGACGAGCGCCGGCGCCAGGGTCATCAGCATCAGGGTGGCGAACGTGCCGGCGATGAACGAGCCGATCGCCGCCGTCGCCAGCGCCGCGCCGGCGCGCCCCTTGCAGGTCATCCGGAAGCCATCGAGGGCGGTCATCACGCTCGATGCCTCGCCCGGCATCTTCACGAGGATGGAAGTGGTCGACCCGCCGTACATCGCGCCGTAGTAGAGGCCGCCGAACAGGATGAAGGCGCCGACCGGATCGAGGCCGAAGGTGAGCGGCAGCAGCATCGATATGGCCAGCGCCGGGCCGACGCCGGGCAGAACGCCGACCGCGGTGCCCAGGGTCACGCCGATGACGCCGAGCAGCAGGTTGACCGGCGCGAGCGCGGCGCCGAAGCCGACCGCGAGGTTGTCGCCGAGCTGTGCCAGCGCTCCCATGTCACGGCCCGAGGAGGCCCGCCGGCAGCCGGAGTCCCAGCAGGAGACTGAACAGGGCGTAGACGGAGAACGCGACGACCACGGCCGCGAGCAGGTCGCGGCCCCAGCGCCGGCTGCCCAGCAGGCGCGCTTCGAGGGCGATGAAGGCGGTCGTCGCCGGCAGGTACCCCAGCGGCTCGAGCAGGGCGATGTAGGCGAGGAAGAGGAGCACGCTGGGCGCGGCGGCCCGCCAGTCGCCGGCAGGTGGAGCGGCGTCGGGGGCCGGGATCGCCTGCGTCCCGGCCTCGTCGGGAGCGGGGGCCTGCTTCCTTGCCGCGCCGGCCCGCGCGTTCGCCGGGCCGGAGGAGGACGCATCGGCGGCTCCGCGGGCCCGGGCCCGGTACGCCGTCGACAGGGCGACGGCCACGAGCGCGATGCCGATGCCGATCGGAAACACGCGCGGCCCGACGGCGGCATAGCCTCCCTCGGGCTCGGAAATCAGGAAGGCGGCCGCCAGGTAGCCGGCGCCGAGAGCGAGGAGGCCGGCGCCGAGTCGCCACTCGTCCTTGCCGGTCCGTTCTCGGGACTGCGTGTCGGGCGCCGCCTGCCGGGCCATCGGCGTGGTTCTCCGTCCGGCGCGCGGAATCAGCGGATGAGTCCGATCGCCCGCAGGGTCGTATCGACCGTGGCGATCTCGTCCTGCAGGAACGCCTCGAACGCCGCGCCCGGCAGGAAGCTGTCCTCCCACTCGTTGGCGGCAAGGATCTCCCGCCACGCTTCCGATTCGCGCATGCCCTCCAGCGCGCGGATCAGCCAGTCGCGGGTTTCGTCGTCGGTCCCGGGCGGTGCGGAGATTCCCCGCCAGTTCGAGAGGACCACGTCGAGGCCGCTCTCCCGCAGCGTTGGCGTGACGCCGTCGCCGGTGCGCTCGGGCGACGAGACGGCTATCGGCCGCATGCGGCCGGAGGCGATGTACGACTTCCACTCGCCCACGCCGGACAGGCCCAGCGTGACGTGACCGCCCATCACCGCCGCCGCCGCCTCGCCCCCGCCCGAGTAGGCGATGTAGTTCACCTGGCGCGGATCGACGCCGGCCGCCTGGGCAATCAGACCGGCGAGAATGTGGTCTATGCCCCCTGCCGAGCCGCCGGCCCAGCTTACCGCCGCGGGGTCTCGCCGGAAGTCCTCCAGCAGCTCTTCGATGGTGCGATACGGGGAGTCGGCGGGCACGGTGACCACCTCGTACTCGTTGAGCAGGCGCGCGAGCGGCACGGTCTGGTCGATGGAGACCGGGCTGGCGTTGGTGCGGATGGAGCCGAGCATCACCTGTCCGAACACCATCAGGTTGCGCGGGTCGCCGTCGTAACGGGTGACCATGTCGGCGAGCCCTATGGTTCCCCCGGCGCCGCCCCGGTTGACCACCTCCACCGGGACGCCGAGGATGCCGGTCTCGGTCCACACCTGCTGGATCTGGCGCGCCGTCTGGTCCCAGCCCCCGCCGGGGTTGGCGGGCGCGATGAGCGTGAGCGCCCCCTGCGGGTAGCCCGCGGCGGTGGGCGCCAGCGCCCCGGGTGGGCGGTCGGTGTCCGGACCGCCGGCGCATCCGGCTGCGAGGAGCGAGATCGCCAGGAACGCCGCGCGCAGGTTGGATGACATCATCGGCTCGTCTCGTGTTCCGGGATCAGGGTACCGCGAGCCGGCAGGCCGCGTCATCCGGTGGAGACGCCTCGGACGTTGACGGGGCACGGCGGCGGCCATAGCATGGCGGGCGTGACGACCGGAAGCCGCATCCGAGCCGCGCCGGCGCCGTCGGCGCCTCCGGCCGCGGGTCTCCGGCCCGCACGGCCAGGTCCGGCGTGCCGCACCGTCGTCGACTCACTGCAAAAGGGGGGGATCATGCGTCTTACCAGGCTCACGGCATTCACCGCGTCGCTTCTCCTGATCGGCGTCTCCGTCTCGGCGCAGGACCGGATTCCGGCCGAGGGCGGCGATGTCGTCATCACCCCGATCCTCCATTCGAGCGTGCAGATCGAGCACGGCGGCACGGTCGTGCACATCGATCCGTGGACCGCCGGCGATCTGTCGTCGGCCAAGCCGGCCGACCTGATCCTGGTGACCGACGACCCGGCGCATCATCTCGATCCCGCGGCCATCGCGCAGCTCCGCAAGCCGGGGGCCCCGGTCATCCTGACCGCCGCCGCCCACGCGGCGTTCGGCGACGGCGAGGTGCTAGCCAACGGCGAGAAGGGCGTCTTCGCCGGCGTGCCGGTGGAGGCGGTGCCGGCCTACGACATGACCCCCGGCCAGCCGTGGCACCCGAAGGGGGAGGCGAACGGCTACGTCATCACGCTCGGCGGGAAGCGGCTGTTCTTCTCGGGCGTGGGAGAGTGCGTGCCGGAGATCCAGGCGCTCGAGGGCATCGACGTGGCGTTCATGCCGATGAACCTGCCGGTCGACCGCATGCGCCCGATTCCGGTGGCCGAGTGCGTCAAGACCTTCGGGCCGGAGCTGGTCTACCTCATCCATTACGACAACGCCACCGCGCGCTGGTTCGGCAATCGGGAGCTGCCCCGCCCGAACAACGTCGAGCAGATCGCCGGGACGATCCAGGCGTTGCGGGACGCCCTAGAGGGCGAGCCGATCGAGGTGCGCGACGGCGACTGGTATCCGCGATAGGCCCCGTGGGGGTCGAGCGCGCGTCCTGGTCGCGCGGTGTCCGGGCGGGTTGCTCCCGCGCACTCCCCGCGTCAGGTAGCATGGACGTCGTGCGGCGCCTCTACGACGCGGAGCCCGCTGAACGCGAGCGTGTCGTGCACACGCTGACCGCGGCGTTCGAGTCCGAGCCGGACCTGGAGTTCGCCTGGCTCCACGGCTCGTTCCTCAGTGGCGGCGGCTTCCACGACGTCGACGTCGGCGTCCACCTGAACGGGGCGGAGGACGTGCGCTCCCGGCGCGCCCTGGACCTGGGGCTGCGGCTGGACAGCGACACCCGGTTCCCGGTCGACGTACGGGTGCTCAACGATGCACCGGTCACCTTCCTGTTCCATGTCTTCCGGGGCGGGCGCCTGCTGCTCAGCCGGAACGACGAGCGGCTGGCCGATCTGATGGAGCGGACGGTCCGCGAGTACCTGGACATGGAGCCGCTGCTGCGCCGGGCCACCATCGAGGCATACGGCGCGTGACGCTCAACCCGGATGTGATCCGCGCCCGGTGCGCGGAGATCGAGGAATCGGTGCAGCGGCTGGAGGCGCTGGCCGCCGTTCCTCTCGCCGATTTCCTCGCCGATCGCGACTCGCAGGATATCGCGTCCTACCGTCTCCTGGTCGCCATCGAGGCCGCGCTCGCGCTCTGCTATCACGTGTCGTCGCGCCGGTTGCGCACCACGCCGGCCGACTACGCCGGTTGTTTCGGGCTACTTGGCGAGGCGGGCATCGTCGCGCCCGATCTCACCGAGCGGTTGCAGAGCATGGCGAAGTTCCGCAACCTGCTGGTGCATGTCTACTGGGAGGTCGACTACCGGCGGGTGCATGCCGTGATGCAGGAGAACCTCGGCGACCTGCGGGCCTTCGCGGCGGCGGTCGTGGCGTTGCTGTGAGTCAGGATGTCGATGGGCTCTGCGCGCGATGACCAAGCCAGCGACGGCGAGCATCCTCAGAGTCAGATCGGCACGCAGGCCAGCGATCTCCGTCCGCAACTCGGCGAGTCTCGCCTTGCATCGCTCGGATGTAACGTGATCCCCATGGTCGGCGGCCTGACGGACGGCGTCTGTCACCGGTGCCGCTTCAGCCACGCGCGCAGGCGCCCGGCCTCTTCGGACGCGGACGGGTCGAGCTCGGCCTGGTAGAGCCGGCTACGGACGACGAAGAGGTCCATCTCGTCCGGCGTCGTGTTCCGCTCGACGATTTCGCTTACCTTGTGCCGGAAGAAGGTGGTCCAGTCGGGCCGGCGTCCGTCGAGATCGGTGAAGCCGTATTCCTTCGCCAGTCCCCAACTGGAGAACAGGCCGCCGCTCTTCTTCGCCACGTGCGGATCGGCGGCCAGCGCCGCGATGGCCCGGCCGACGAAGCACGGCGTCTCGGACTCGGCGAAGTAGGGATCCTTCTTGATGCCGTCCCGCCAGTTCGCCTCGGTGACGCCGAAGGAACCGAGAACCGCCTCGGAGCGCAGGAACCCCGGCGTGATCGCCAGCGCGGTCACGTGATGGGCGTGCAGGTCCGCGGCCATGGCGTAGGCGAGCCGGATGACGGCGTTCTTGGCGAGATCGTAGAACAGGTTGCCGCGGTAGCCGTGCGTGTCGCCGTCGGTCACCTCGACGATCAGCCCGGCGTTGCGCTCGACCATCAGCGGCGCGCCGTGCCGGCTGGTGATGATGTGGCTGTGGACGGCGCGTTCGACAAGCTCCTGTCCCCGCGGGATGGAGAGCGTCCAGAACGGCGATCCCCACTCGGTCAGCGCGTCGCCGCCCCAGACGTCGTTGACCAGTACGTCCAGTCGGCCCTGCTCGGCGCGCACGCGGGCGAAGAGCCGCTCGACTTCCTCCTCCACGGTGTGGTCAGTCCGGACGGCGATCCCGCGGCCGCCCTCCGCAGTGACCTTTTCCGCGGTTCCTTCAATCGTCTCCGGGCGCCCCGCGGTGGCGGGCCGTCCCAGCGTGCTGCGGCCCGTGCAGTACACGGTCGCGCCCGCCGCGCCCAGCATGCGTGCGATGCCGCGGCCGGCGCCGCGCGTGGCCCCCGCGACGACGGCCACCCGTTCACGGAGAGGCTGGTCCGACATGGTGCAAGACTTCGTGAAGCGCTGCTCTCGGTGAAGGTCCGCGGTGCTGGCGGCTGCTGCTCAGTCCCAGACCTCGCGCTGGATGAGCCGCTCGATGTGGGCCAGGTGATGCCGACCGTGCCAGGCGTAGGAGCCGACCGTGACCGCCAGCGTGGCGGGGCCCGACTCGGGGTGCACGAACTCGCGCCGCAGTTGCGCCCGGCTCAGGCCCCGCAGCAGGCTGACCCAGCGGCCGTGCAGGGCGTCGAGCAGGTCGAGCGAACCGGCAATCGGCCCCTTGCTGTCGGGCAGCACCGCCCATCCCTTTTCGTCGTAGGCCTTGATCGTCGGCCTGTCCTCGGTCAGCGCCCACTTGAAGCGGATCAGGCTGTTCATGTGGCTGTCGGACAGGTGATGGACGACTTGCCGCACCGTCCAGCCGTCGGGGCGATACGGCGTGTCGAGCTGAACGTCCGTCAGGCGCACAACGGTTCGCCGCAGATCGGCGGGCAGCGCCGCGATGTCGTCGATCCACGCGTGGACCTGTTCCTGCGTGACCGGGTCTGCGGGCGAGAACTGCCCGATGGGATAGCGGAGATCCGGTGTCTGTAAACTCATCGAGTCGGTTCCGGTGCAGAGGTGGCGATACATCGAGAGTAACGGATTCGCCGCGGCGGCGTCCTGATCGACAGAGGGTGGCGACCCGTCGGGCGCGTTGCGCGGACCGCGATCGAGACCGCCGGATGCCGCCGGCAAGACCGGCGACGTTGCGGGGTGCAGGCACGAGGGGCGTTGCCGGCCGGCCAGTGCTCCAAGGAGACGATGGAATGAACGTTCCGCATCGACCGTTGACCACCATCCTGACCTCGACTCTGGTGCTCGGGTGCGTCCCGCCCGCGGGAGCGCAGCCCGTCGACGCCGAGCGCTACTGGGGGCAGTGGCGCGGGCCGGAGGCCAACGGCGTCGCGCGGCATGCCGATCCGCCGCTCGCCTGGAGCGAGACGGACAACGTCGCCTGGAAGGTGGAGGTTCCCGGCCGCGGGACGGCGTCGCCGATCGTGTGGGGCGACAAGGTGTTCCTGCTCACCGCAGTTCCGTTCGGCGATCCCGTGCCGCTGGCCGCGCCGGAGGTTGCGCGGCGCCAGCCGCCGCCGGAGCGCCGTGGGCGTGGGGCAGGTCGCGGCGGCCGCCGCGGCCGGCGGGGAGCGCAGGAAGTACAAGCGCACCGGTTCACCGTGCTGGCGTTCGACCGGGAGACCGGCGACGTCGCCTGGGAGCGGGCGGCGCGCGAGGCGCTCCCGCATGAGGGGTACCAGCAGCCGAACGGCAGCTACGCCTCCGGCTCGGCGGTGACCGACGGCGAGCGTCTCTACGCCTTCTTCGGATCGTGGGGGTTGTACGCCTACGACCTGGACGGCGAGCTGCTGTGGGAGGTCGACCTCGGCGACCGGTTCATGCGCAACGCCTTCGGCGAGGGGACCACGCCGGCGCTGTACGGCGATACGCTGGTGGTGACCTGGGATCACATCGGCGGCCAGTCGTTCGTCGCGGCGCTCGACGCCCGGACCGGCGAGGAGCGCTGGCGGTCGAACCGGGATGAGATCGACACCTGGGCCACGCCGCTCGTCGTCGAGCACGGCGGGCGCGCGCAGGTGATCACGCCGGCCATGAATCAGGTCTACAGCTACGACCTCGAGACCGGAGAGACCGTCTGGCGCAGCCGCGGCACGACCATGAACGCCATTCCTTCGCCGGTGCACGCCGGCGGCATGGTGTACGTCACGAGCGGCTACCGCGGAAACAACCTGCAGGCCATCCGGCTGGCCGACGCGCGGGGGGAGATCGCGGGCACCGGCGCCATCGTCTGGCAGCTCGACCGCGACACGCCCTACGTGCCGTCGCCGTTGCTCTACGACGACGCGCTCTACCTGCTCAAGAGCAACGACGGCATCCTGTCGGCGTTCGATCCGCTGACCGGCGAGCCGCACTACGCGCTGCAACGCCTGCAGGGAGCCCCGAACGTCTTCGCCTCCCCGGTCGGCGCCGCCGGGCGCGTCTACATCACCGGCCGCGACGGTGCGACCCTGGTGATCCGGCAGGGGCCGCTGTACGAAGTGCTCGCGGTGAACCGGCTCGACGACGGTTTCGACGCCTCCCCTGCGGTCGTCGACGACGAGCTGTACCTGCGCGGCTACCGCCACCTCTACAAGATCGCGGAGAACTGACGAGCCCTCAGAACGTGCCCGGCAGGCGCGCGTCCAGGACCATCTCTTCGGTCAGCGTGCTCCCGAAGCCCGGCGTCGTCGGCGCGACGTAGTCGCCGTTGTCGGAGGGGGGCGACATCGCGTCGAGGATGGGCGACTGGGCCGGGAAGCTCTCGGCCATCGTGCAGGTACGCGCGGTCAGCGCGATCGGCAACCCCCAGACGCTTCCGCCGCGGTGCGGGATCAACTCCAGCCCGGCGCCCTCTACCAGGTCGCGGATGCGCTTGCCGGCGGTCAGGCCGCCGCACCAGGTGATGTCGGGCTGCAGAATCTCCGCCGCCTGGTTGCGGACCAGCACGTCGAAGCCGTGCTCGGTGTACTCGTGCTCGCCGCACGCCACGCGGGTCCATCCCGGACCGCCGCCGCCGATGCGGCGCACCAGCTCCGCGTACCCGAAAACGTCGTCGGGCGAGAGCAGCTCCTCCATGAAGTAGAGGTTGGCCGGCCGCAACTGTTGCGCGTAGCCGACCGCCCAGTCGGCGGTGCCGTTGCGCGAGACGCAGTCGATCATCAGGTTGGCGTCGGGCCCGATGGTGTCGCGGGCGGCCAGGACACGCTCGACGACTCGGTTCTGCTCGTCCGGCGGCGTGTGAGGGCCGACCGGCGTGCCGATCTTGAAGTTGCGGACGCCGCGGGCCAGTGCCTCCGGGATGTTGCCCCCGGTCTGGTAGATCGCGAGCCGCTCGCGCGGCCAGCCGCCGATCATCTCCGTTATGGGGCGCTCGGCGTACTTGCCGGCGATGTCCCACAGCGCGTTGTCGACCGCGCTCAGCGCCATCGGGAACAGGCCGCGCCGGCCGTAGAGCAGGCCCGAGCTGTACATCTGGTCCCAGCGCTGCTCGACGTCGAGCGGGCTGGTTCCGATCAGCAGGTGGCGCAGGTGTCCGCGGATGATCTCGACCGCCGCGGTGCCGCCGGCGCCCATGCCGAAGCCGACGATTCCCTGGTCGGTCTTGATGACGGCGATGATGGCCGACGGAAGCTGCTCGAAGGGGCCGCCCCAGCGCCAGCGGCGCGGGTCGTCGTCGCCGTCGAAGACCGGCGGGTCGAGCAGACCCTCCGACCGCTGGTTGATGTAGATGGGGTAGGCGTCGACCTCGCGGACGGTGATGCGCGGGCCCTGCATCTCGAGCCCCACCCCGGCCGGCGCCGGACGCGCGCCACCCGGCAGCGGATTTCCGGCCGCGCCGCGGGTCGCGCCGAACGACGCCGCGAGCGCCGCGAACCCGCCGATTCCACGAAGAAACCGCCGGCGCGAGGGCCGGCCCATGCCGTTGTTGGTCGGGTGGGACATGCGGCGAGTCTACACCGGCCGCCAGAAGCTCCGTCGGAGGAGGGATCTCCAAGTTCCTTGTGGACGTTCTCGTTGTCGGCAACGGCCTCCTTGAGGAACCAGGCGATGAGCGGCACTATACTCGCTGCGAAACCACAGAAACGCGCAGTCTCAGGCGAGGTCAGCCATGAACCGGTTACGAAGCGGACGCGTTCGAGGGATGTCGCAGGCGGCGCTGGCGGCTGCGACGATGATGATGGTGGTGGCAACGGGCGCGGCCGTGCCGGCGGCCGGTCAGGCGCCGGGGGAAGGCGCATACACGGCGGCCCAGGCGGAGTCGGGTCTCGCGATCTACGAGCGCGAGTGCGCCGTCTGCCACCAGTCCAACCTGCAGGGCACCTTCGAGGCGCCGCAGCTCGCCGGGGAGAGCTTCCTGCAGTTCTGGGGAGATCTGAGCCTGGGCGATCTCTTCGTCCGCATCAGCGGCTCGATGCCGCCGGGACAGGCGGGCTCGCTCACCAACGAGGCGTACCTGGACGTCGTGGCCTACCTGCTGCAGGCGAACGGCGCTCCGGCGGGCGATGCGGCGTTGACACAGGCCGCGTCCATCTCCATCGGGGCGGCCGTCAACGCGGCGTCCTCGGCAGTCGCCCGGGCGGGCGGTGGCGCACCGGCGGCGGCCACGGCTGCGCTCTCCGCAGCGGCGCCATCCGCCGAGCCGGAGCCGGGCGGCGTCACCATGGCCGGCACGGTCGAGGGCTACCGGCCGGTGACCGACGAAATGCTGCGCGACCCGGACGACGGCGACTGGCTGATGATCCGCCGCAACTACCAGGCGTGGAACTACAGCCCGCTGGCGGACATCGACCGGTCCAACGCCGGCGAGCTGGAGCTGGCCTGGGTGTGGGCGATGAACGAGGGGGGCTGGAACGCGCCCTCGCCGATCGTCCACGACGGCGTCATGTACCTCGCGAGCATCGGTCCGGTGGTGCAGGCGCTCGACGCGGCGACCGGAGACCTCGTCTGGGAGCACGAAGTGGAGGTGGCGACGACCGGCTACTCCGGCATGAGCCGCAACCTCGCCATCTACGAGGACAAGCTGTTCATGGCCACCCCGGACGCGCGGCTCATCGCCCTCGACGCGCGCACGGGCGAGCGGGTGTGGGACACGGTCATCGCGGACCACGCCGAGGGCTTCCGCAACACCAGCGGGCCTGTCGTCGTCGGCGGGACCCTGGTGCAGGGCCTCAGCGGGTGCGACCGGTACACGCTGGAGAGCTGCTTCATCAGCGGCTACGACGCCGACACGGGCGAGCGGCTCTGGCGCTTCAACACCGTCGCCCGCTCCGACGAGCCGGGCGGCAACACCTGGGCGAACGTGCCGGACTACCTGCGCGGGGGCGGCGACACCTGGATCACCGGCAGCTACGACCCCGGCCTCGACCTGGTCTACTTCGGGGTGGCGCAGGCCAAGCCGTGGGTTGCGCTCAGCCGCGGCATGACGGTGGACGACCCCGCGCTCTACACCAACTCGACCGTCGCGCTGCGGCCGGGCGACGGAGAGCTGGAGTGGCATTTTCAGCACG
The DNA here is from genome assembly GCA_009861545.1 of Acidobacteriota bacterium. NCBI lineage: Bacteria > Pseudomonadati > Acidobacteriota > Acidobacteriota bacterium. The sequence goes on from VXME01000063.1 coordinate 17,637, forward strand.
TGCCGGGCGAGACCCTGGACCTGGACGAGGTGTACGAGCGGGTGCTGGTGGACGTCGGCGGCCGCAAGGCGGTCTTCAGCGCCGGCAAGCACGGCATCCTCTGGAAGCTGGACCGTGAGACCGGCGAGTTCCTCGGCCACAAGGAGACCGTCTACCAGAACGTGTTCGACCATATCGATCCCGAGACCGGCGCCGTCACCTACCGCCAGGACATTGCCGACGCGCAGTTCGAGCAGCTCGTGCCCGCGTGTCCGAGCACCGCCGGCGGGAAGAACTGGCACCCGATGGGCTACCACCCGGGATCGGGGCTGCTGGTCCTGCCGCTCGCGCAGTCGTGCATGGAGCTGTCGGCCCGTGAGGTCGCCTTCGAGCTTGGCTCGGGCGGCGTCGGGATGAGCTCGCGGCCGTTCCACGAAATGCCCGGCACCGACGGCCGGCTGGGCAAGCTCGCGGCCTACGACGCCGAAACGCTGGAGGAGGTCTGGAGCATCGAGCAGCGGCCGACGTTCCTGACCGGCGTCCTCACCACCGCCGGGGGGCTGGCGTTTGCCGGGGACCTCGACCGCCGGTTCCGGGCGTTCGACGTGGAGACCGGGGACGAGCTCTGGCGCGCCCGCCTCGGGACGTCGGTGCAGGGCTTTCCGATCAGCTTCCGGGCCGGCGGCAGACAGTACGTGGCGGTGTCGACCGGCCTCGGCGGAGGCAGCCCGCGGCTGATGCCCCGCAACCTCGCCCCGGACGTGCGTCACCCGGGCAGCGGGAACGCCCTGTACGTCTTTGCGCTTCCTGAAGTAGAGGATCCGGACGCAGCGGCGGAGGCAATCGCGCTTCCCGAGGAGGAGTCCGTGGTGGCGGAGGAGGTGCTCGCGCTCGAGAAGCGGATGGAGGAGGCGGTCCTGCACGCCGACGTGGCGTTCCTCGACGGCGTCCTCGCCGAGAACTTCACCTACACGCACGGTGACGGCTGGACCACGGGCGGCGAGATACTCGGCGTCGACACGCGGGAGGAGTGGCTCGCCTCGCTGTCCGGCCGCTATTCCATGCGGGAGGTCGATTCGCAGCAGGTGGAGGTCCACGGCGACGTGGCCATCACGATGGGGCGGCTGCGCGCCCGTAGCGGCGGGCCCGTAGCCGAACAGCGCGGCTTCAGCTTCTGGTACGTCCGCGTCTACGCCCAGCGGGAGGGCGAGTGGAAGTACCTCTCGCACCGCACGGTGCACGGTCCCGTCTACGACGACTGACCGGAAGGTCCGGCATGGCGTTGGCCGACCATCGGCATCGCGCTGGCGGTTTGGCCGTGACGGCTCGGGTTCCCTGCGTCATTCCGGTAGCTTCCGGGATATCGTAGGTGCCGATTCCAGAGGAGAATCCCGATGCACGGACTCATGAAGCAATCGCCGATCCGGCCGGCGCTCGTCCTTGCGCTGGCGGTGCTGCTGCCGGCCGCGGCGCCCGCGCAGTCCTCGGACGCGCCGCGTACGCCCTGGGGCGATCCCGACCTCGGCGGGGTGTGGGACTACTGGACTTTCACGCCGCTCGAGCGGCCGGAGGAGCTGGCCGACCGGGCGACGCTGACCGTCGAGGAGGCCGCGGTGGTGGCTCAGGAGGCCAACGCGGCTGCGCTGGCGCGGGACCTCGCGGCGCCCCCGGGGGACCCCGGCGGGTACAGCCAGGCGGTCTGGACGGATCGCGCCCGTGCGACGGCGCTGACGCAGACGGCGCTGATCGTCGATCCGCCCGACGGCCGGATTCCGGCCCTCACGCCCGAGGCCGAGGCGCGCGAGGCGGCGCGGCTGGCCGCGGACGGGCAGCCGGTCCGGATCCGTGTCGGGGGCTACGGCACGGCCGGGCCGGAGGAGCGGGGGCTCGCCGAGCGCTGCCTGCTCGGTTTCAGCACCGGACCGCCGTTGCTGCCGGGCGGCTACAACAACAACGTCCAGATCTTCCAGACGCCCGATGCGGTCGTGCTGCTCATCGAGATGAACCACGATGTGCGCGTGGTGCCGCTCGACGGCCGGCCCGCCCTGGCCGACGGCATCCGCCAGTGGATGGGCAGCTCGCGCGGCCGCTGGGAGGGGGATACGCTCGTCATCGATACCCGCAACTTCACCGACCGTACCGCCAGCTTCGCGCTGACCGGTCTGGCCCTGGGCTCGGCCGGCGGCCTCCATCTGGAGGAACGGTTCACCCGCGTGGACGGCGACTCGCTGCTCTACGAGTTCACCGTCAACGATCCGGCGAGCTTCACGCGCTCGTTCAGCGGGCGGCTGCCGATGAACCACAGCGAACTGCCGCTCTACGAGTACGCCTGCCACGAAGGGAACTACGGCATGGAGAACCTGCTGCGTGGGGCGCGGGCCGAGGAGCGGAACGCGGCACAGGAACCGTGAGAGCGCCCGGGAGCGGACGGGCTCCGGCACACGGAGGACCGTGGCGGGCGGTGGGACCGCCCCCCGGCCTCGACCGACGGCGCGCCGTCAGACGGCGACGACGTTCTCCGCGGCCGGGCCCTTCTGCCCCTGTACGACGTCGAACTCGACCCGCTGGCCCTCGGCGAGGCTCTTGTAGCCCTGCCCCTGGATGGCGGAGTGGTGCACGAAGACGTCCTTCTCGCCGTCGTCGCGGGTCAGAAAGCCGAACCCCTTGCTGTCGTTGAACCACTTGACGGTGCCGGTTACTGCCATGTTGCGTACTCCAGACTGCTTGAACGATGTGAACGGTGTTGATTGTGCACTGACGGTGGTGGGTGACGTTGGGCGCGACGGCTAGAAGCCGCGCTTGCGGCCGCGCACGCCGCGGCGGCTGCCCTTCGGCCGGGAGGACTTCGGCGGCCGGTCGGGGCCCCACCCCGGCCGACTGTCCGCTCCGCCGCCGCCGGGACCTCCGCCCTCGTCCCAGCCGCCGCCGAACGACGGTCGGGGGGCGCGCTCGCGGGCCTCGCTGACCCGCAACGTCCGCCCGCCGAGCTCGACGCCGTCGAGCTCCTGAATCGCTTTCGACACGAGATCGGAGTCGCTGAACTCCACGAAAGCGAAGCCGCGGGGCCGGTCGGTGGCGCGGTCCACCGGCAGGACGACATCGACGACCTGGCCGACTCTGGAGAACGCGGTCTCCAGTTCCTCCCGGGACGTCTCGTAGCTCAGGTTGCCGACGAAGACTCTGGAAGAGATGGCGATCCTCCTGACAGATTGACGGCGTCGTGTGCGCTCGCCGGTCGGGGACGAAGCGCGCTGCTCAGCGCTCGCCGTGAGGAGAATCGGGTTTACAGGCTCGATCGGCTCGCAACGTGCCAAAGCAGGACGACGCACGGGTAGACGTCCAACACGCCGACCGTCTGTCAAGATACCCGAGCGCCGGCCGTGTGGCAAGTACCGGCGCCTGCACGAAGCGCGGACCGCCCGGCACGCGGGCCGGCAGCATGATGACGGCGGCGATCCGGCCCGGCACGCCGCCGACCCTGGCGCGAGACTCCTGGGCACCTATACTCTCCACGAGGGCTGACCGCGGCGCGCGCGGAGCCGTTCCGGACCGGGCGGGTGCGGCAGTGGCGCCGGCGTGGGGACACGGCAAGGAGTCGACGTGACGGACGGAGCACCGAAGAGCGCTTACGAGCTCGCAATGGAGAAACTGAAGCGGCAGGACGAGGCCGCCGGCGTCGAGTCGGTCGAGCTGTCGCCGGCGCAGATCGAGGCGATCGCCGAGGCCCGGCGCACCTGGGAGGCGCGGGTCGCCGAGTGCCGCATCCTGCACCAGTCTGCCGTGGCGGGCGCCGCCGACGTGCAGGCGCTCCAGGAGATCGAGGCGAACCACCGGCGGGACCTCGCCCGTTTCGCCTCGGATCGCGACAGGCGGATCGAGCGGATCCGCCGCGGCGAGACGAGCTGATCGAGGCGCGGCGAGCGTGAAGAGAATCCTGTTCGCGAGGTCCCGACTGCGGTGGACCAACTGGGTTCGAGCCCTGCTCCGCGACGCGCGGGCGCTCCGGCTCGTGCTGCGCGACCCGCGCACGCCGTGGTACACGCGGTGGTTCGTCACCGGGACGCTGCTGTACATCGTCAGCTCCGGAGACCTGATCCCGAGCTTCCTCCCGATTCTGCGCGATATCGACGAGCTGTTCATCATCCCCGTCGCCCTCCGGCTCGCGATCGGGATCGTGCCTCGCGAGATCATGGCCGACTGCCGGAGGCGCGCGCTCATTCTTCATCCGCCGTGACGAGCGGGGCGTTCGCCGGGCCGGGAGGGCGGAGAGGCGGCGAGCCGGGCCGCCGGCGTCAGTCCGGGATGTCGAGGACCACGAGCGTGAGGTCGTCGTCGAGCCTGAGATCGCCCTTCCCGATCCAGGCGGTCAGCCGCGCCAGCACCCGGTCCGCCCACACTTCCGCCGAGAACGAGCCCTCGTCGAGCAGCAGGCGGCGCAGCCGGAGCGGCGAGAAGAGCTTGCCGTCGGGGGAGGCCGCCTCCACCACGCCGGTGCTGTACAGCACCAGGCGGTCGCCGGGCTCGAGCGAGAGCTCGGTCGTGGCGTATTCCTCGCCGGGGAGCAGCCCGAGCCAGGGCCCGCGACTTCCCACTTCTTCCGCCTTCCGGTGGTCCCGCGAGAGCAACAGAGGAGGCACGTGTCCGGCGTTGGCGAGGGAGACGCGGCGGGCCGCCATGTCGACGTAGGCGTAGATGGCGGTGACGTAGGACTCGTCGAGCTGCCCGTACAGGTAGCGGTTCATCCCGGCCAGCACCTCCGCGGGACGATCCGCCAGGTGCACCTGCGACGCGGCCCCGGTCTTCACCATCGACGAGACGAGCGTCGCGGGCACGCCGTGCCCGCCGACGCCGGCCACCATGACGCCGAAGCGCTGGTGGTCGACCGGCAGGAAGTCGTACAGGTCGCCGCCGACCGCCTCGGCCGGAATGTCGCGTACGGCGCACGCCCCTTCCGGCAGGCGCAGGAAGGCCCGGGGCAGCAGGGACTGCTGTATCCGCTTCACTTGCCGGGCTACCTGCAGCTCCGCGTCGAGCGCGGCGAGCCGCAACTCGTTGTTCATCGTCCGCCGCACCAGCCCGTAGCCGAGACACCCGATCCAGATCAGGGCGCCCAGCGGCTGGAGGCTGACGTTCCAACGAAACGCCTCCAGGTGGACGAGCGCGTCGTGGACGATGGTCGCGACGAGCAGGAGCGTGCTGGCCAGGAAGGCGTGGTCTTCGGGGCTGGTGCGCATCCGGCCGATGACGATGTGCAGCAGAAGCACGAGCATCCAGACGATCACCAGCAGAAGATGGATGGTCAGCGCCGAGGCCGGCGTGCCGGTGGCGACGTCGACGCCGGCGGCCACGACCGCGAACGCCAGATGGAGCTGCCAGATCCTGCGAAACCCGGAGTACAGGCCCGCACCCCAGTAGTGCTCCACGAACAAGAACGACACGACCGGCTGGAAGTACAGACAGATCGGCCACGTGTGGTCCCAGACGATCGCCGGGACCGGGGTGGCGGAGCGAAAGGACGCGAGGTCCGCAAGAACCCGGAGCCCGTAGATGCACAGCCCCGCGCCGAACGCGGGCACGGCCGGATGGCGGCGGGATCGGAGAAGGACCGAGAGTACGAGCACCCCCAGGCCGTTGGCGAGCAGCACGGCGCCGAAAGCGAGCGGGATGACCTCGGCCGCGGGCTCACTCGCGGGGGGCATCACCCCTCCGGGGCGCAACGGTGCGCGAGCGGCGACGCATCGTCCGGCGCGGTGGCATCGCTCTGGCGGTTCAGCCTCCCGGCGTCCAGATCCGGGACTTCGGCTCGCCGGCCATCGCCAGCATCAGCTCGTTGAGCCGCTTGACGAATCCCGCCGGGTCGTCGAGGTGGCCGCCCTCGGCGAGCATGGCCTGGTCGAACAGGATGTGGCTCCAGTCCTTGAACCGCGCGTCGTCCGCCTCGTCCTTCAGTCGCGCCACGATCGGGTGCTCGGGATTGATCTCGAGTACGAGGGGCACGTTCGGCACGGCCTGGCCGGCCGCCCGCAGGACCCGCTCGAGGTTGGCGCTCATGCCGTCCTGCTCGGTCACCAGGCAGGCGGGCGAGTCCACCAGCCGGTGCGTCAGGCGCACTTCCCTCGCCTTGTCGCCGAGGGCCTTCCCGATGCGCTCGACGACCGGCTTCATGTCCGCTTCGGTCTCTTCCTTCTGCTGCGCCTCCTCCTCGCTGTCGGCGAGATTGCCGAGATCGAGATCGCCCTTCGTCACCGACTGCAGCGACTTGCCGTCGAACGCGGGCATGTGCGCCATCACCCATTCGTCGACCCGGTCGTGCAGCAGCAGGACCTCGATGCCCTTCTTGCGGAACACCTCCAGGTGCGGGCTGTTCCGCGCGGCGGCGAAGCTGTCCGCGGTGACGTAGTAGATCTTCTCCTGGCCGTCCTGCATGCGCGTCACGTAGTCGGCGAGCGAGACGCTCTGCTCGGCGCTGTTCCGGTGGGTGGAGGCGAAGCGCAGCAGCTTGCCGAGCCGCTCCTGGTTTCCCATGTCCTCGCCGATGCCCTCCTTGAGGACGCGGCCGAACTCGCGCCAGAAGTCGGCGTACTTGTCCGGCTCGTTCTCCGCCAGCTCCCCGAGCAGGCCGAGGACCCGCTTGACGGCGGCGTTGCGGATGGCCTCGACGTCGCGGGAGTGCTGGAGGATCTCGCGCGAGATGTTCAGGGGAAGGTCGTTGGAGTCGATCAGCCCGCGGACGAAGCGGAGGTAGCCCGGCATGAGCTCCTTGGCCCCGTCCATGATGAAGACGCGCCGGACGTAGAGCTTGATGCCGTGGCGTTGCTCGCGGTCCCAGAGATCGAACGGCGCCCGCCGCGGGATGTAGAGCAGGAGGGTGTACTCCTGCCGCCCCTCGACGCGCGCGTGGGTGTGCGCCAGCGGCACGTCGAAGTCGTGCGCGACGTGCTTGTAGAACTCGTCGTACTGCTCCTTCGAGATCTCCGTCTTCGGCCGCGCCCAGAGCGCCGACGCCTGGTTGACCTTCTCGGTGGTCTCGACGTCGCCGGTGTCCGCCTGCCTGCCGGGGACCTCCTCCTTCTTCATCAGGATCGGAATGGTGATGTGGTCGGAGTACTTCTGCACGATCGCCCGCAGCGCGGGGCTGGAGAGCAGCTCGTCCTCGCCGTCACGCAGGTGCAGGACGACCTCCGTGCCGCGCGCTTCTCGGGAGACGGCTTCGAGGGAGTACTCGCCCTCGCCGCCGCTCTCCCAGCGCACCGCCTCCCCGGCGCCGAGTCCGGCCCGGCGGGTCGTCAGCGTGACGCGGTCGGCGACGATGAACGACGAGTAGAAGCCGACGCCGAACTGTCCGATGAGCTGCGCGTCCTGCGTCTGGTCGCCGGTGAGCTGCGCGACGAACTCGCGGGTGCCCGACTTGGCGATGGTCCCGATGTTGTCGATCACTTCCTGGCGCGACATGCCGACGCCGTTGTCGGTGACCGTGATCGTGCGGGTGGTCGGGTCGACTTCGACCTCGACCGCCAGGTCGGGGTTCTCCTCGAGCAGAGCCGCCTCGGTCAGCGCTTCGAAGCGCAGCTTGTCGCACGCGTCCGATGCGTTCGAGATGAGCTCGCGGAGAAATATCTCCTTGTTCGAGTAGAGAGAGTGGATCATCAGATCGAGGAGCTGGCGGGCCTCGGTCTGGAATTCGTGGGTCGTCCTGGTCGATGTCTCCGACACGGTACTGCTCCTCGGTCTTCGCGTGGTATCCAACCAGAAAATGTAGCACGGGACGTGCGATAGACGCCGGCCGGGAGCGAACCACCGTGCTATTCTGCGGGCCGGGAGTTCCGGCGGACCGGGGTGCCGGTCCTGTTAGCCTGCGGCGACCGCGCCGCGGACTTCTACCGGGACGGGAGCGTAGCGCAGCGTAACCGGTAGGCCCGGAGCCGAACGGCCGGGCAGGAGGAATCGAGATGGCACGCCGAAAGTTCGTGTGCGTTCTGGCGGTTCTGTCGTTCGCGGCGCTCGTGCCCCTCACCGCCGCCGCGCAGGGTGAGGCGCCCCGCACCGCGTGGGGACATCCCGACCTGCAGGGAGTCTGGGACTTCCGCACCATCACGCCGATGGAGCGTCCCGAGGACCTCGCCGGCAAGGAGTTCCTGACCGTCGAGGAGGCGGCCGAGCTCGAGGAGGTCCGGGCGGCCGAGAACGCGGCCCGCGACGATCGGGAGCCGGACGACATAGTCGGCAACTACAACACGTTCTGGTTCGACCGCGGCGACTCCGTCATCGGGACCCGACGCACGTCGCTGGTCATCGATCCGCCCGACGGCCGCATCCCGCCGCTGACGCCCGAGGCGGAGGGCAGGCGGACGGCGATGACCGAGGCGCGGAAGGACACCGGGCCGCACGAGCCCACCCCCGGCGGGTGGGTGGACGATCTCGGTCCGAACGGCCTGCAGGTGCGTTGCATCACCGGGTTCAACTCCGGTCCGCCGATGACCCCTGGCGCCTACAACAACAACGTGCAGATTTTCCAGACGCCGGATTCGGTGGTGCTCCTCAACGAGATGAACCACAACGTCCGCGTCGTGCCCCTCGACGGACGGCCGCACATCGATCTGCGCCAGTGGACGGGCGATTCACGCGGCTACTGGGAGGGCGACACGCTCGTGGTCGAGACCATCGGCTTCATCCGCGAGACCAGCTTCATGCGGGGCGGCGCCAGCGCCGATCTGAACCTGACCGAGCGCTTTACCCGCGTCTCGCCGCAGATCCTGATGTACGAAGCGACGATCGACGACCCAGCCACCTGGACGCGGCCCTGGAAGTACGAGGTGCCGATGCTGTCGAATCCGGAGCCGCTTTACGAGTACGCCTGCCACGAGGGCAACTACGCGATGGAGGTCATCCTCGCCGGCGCGCGCGCCGAGGAGGCGGAGGCCGCCGCGGAGGCACGGTAGGAGCAGGCAAGCGCGGTCGGCGCGCGTCGACATGGTCGATGCGGTCGGCGTGATCGAAACGATTGGCCGCAGGCCATTGACAACGGCGCGCCGTAGGCGCAAAGTTTGCAGTGAGTAGAGGAGGGAACTTCCCATGACATCCAGCGTCGGAACCCGGCAGTTCGGCTCCCTCGGCGTCGTCGTGCTCGCGGTGCTCGTCCTGTCGGCGGCGCCGGGGACGGCGCTCGCGCAGTCGGACGTCACGTTCACGAAGGACGTGCTTCCGATCTTCCAGGATTCGTGCCAGACCTGCCACCGCGAGGGCGCCATCGCGCCGATGTCGCTGATGACCTACGAGGAGACGCGGCCCTGGGCGCGCGCCATCCGCGAGAAGGTGGTCACGCGCACCATGCCGCCGTGGTACATCGACAAGAACATCGGCGTGCAGGGCTTCAAGTACGACCGCTCGCTGAACGACGAGCAGATCGCCACCGTCGCCGCCTGGGTCGACGCCGGCGCGCCGCGCGGCAACCCTGCCGACGCGCCGCCGCCGCGCGAGTTCGCCGACCGCGACCAGTGGCACATCGGCGAGCCCGACTGGATCGTCCCGATCCCCGAACCGTTCACCGTGCCCGCCGACGGCGCCAACTGGTGGGGCGACTTCTACGCCGACTCGGGGCTGACCGAGGACGTCTGGATCAGCGCGGTCGAGACGAAGCCGTCCTCCGAGGGCTTCCCGGTCGTGCACCACGCCGTCACCCGCGTGCAGGAGACGCCCGAGGACACGGAGGGCGATTTCCTGAACGAGTACGCCCAGGGCAAGAACGGCGACATCTTCCCGGCCGGAACGGGCCGCCTGGTGAAGGCCGGCACCGTCATCCGCTTCAACATGCACTATGCGTCGATCGGCGAGGACCGGACCGACCGCACCAGCGTCGGCCTGACCTTCTACCCGGAGGGCGAGACGCCGAAGCACGAGGCGTTCTCGCGGGCGCTGGCGCAGAACTACGACCTCGACATCCCGCCGGGCGAGGACAACGTCCGCCACGACAGCTACCACAAGTTCGAGAACAACGTCCGCCTGACCGGCTTCCAGCCGCACCTGCACAACCGCGGCAAGCGGCAGTGCATCGAGGCCATCTACCCGGACGGCCAGACCGAGATGCTCAGTTGCGCGACGTGGGACTTCGGGTGGCACATCGTCTACAACTACGCGGACGACGTGCAGCCGCTGCTGCCGGCCGGCACGATGATGCACACCATCACGTGGCACGACAACTCGGAGGCCAACCGCTGGAATCCGGATCCGCGGAACTGGGCCGGGTTCGGGCAGCGGTCGAGCGACGACATGAGCTTCACGTGGACGAGCTACTACGAGCTCGACGACGATGACTTCGCCGCCGCGGTGGCCGAGCGGGAGGCGATGAACGCCAACAACAACGACAACTGACGGAGTCGCCATCATGTTCAGGGGTGGTTTGCGTTTCGTGCTGCTGTGCGGTGCGGTCGGTCTGGCATGTGTGGTGGCGAGCGACGCGCAGGCGCAGCTCAAGTTCGACCGGGGCCAGAACGTCGCGCCGGTGTTCGAGGGGTGGGAGCGGAACCCCGACGGGACCTTCAACATGGTCTTCGGGTACATGAACCGCAACTACCGCGAGATGCCGCACGTGCCGGTCGGTACGGACAACTTCTTCGAGCCCGGGCCGGCCGACCGCGGTCAGCCGACCCGCTTCCACGTGCGGCGCCAGCAGTTCGTCTTCCGGGTGCAGGTGCCCGCCGACTGGGGTGACAAGGACCTGGTCTGGACGCTGACCGCCAACGGCCGGACCGACCAGGCGTTCGGGTCGCTGTGGCGGGACTGGGAACTCGACGACGGCGTCATCAAGGCCAACCGCGGCATGGGCGCCAATGGGTGGCCGGCCGACAACCAGTGGCCCTACATCGAGGTGGAGCCCGGGACGGATCTCGAGGTCACGCTGCCCGACGCCCTGACGCTGACGGCGCGCGTGAGCGACGACGGGATACCGGGGCCGCGTACCAAGCCGACGACACCGGAGCGGATCCAGGCGGAGAAAGAGCGCCGGGCGCGCCCGCACCCGATCAACCAGGCGGTGGTCAACGCCTTCGAGGCGGGGGAGACCGGTCTGGCCGTGACCTGGATCCACTACCGCGGGCCGGGCAGGGTGACGTTCGACCCGGCGGTCGCGCACATCGAAGGGGGGCGCGGCGGCGAGGTGGTGACCACCGTCACCTTCTCCGAGCCGGGAATCCACGTGCTCCGCGGCCACGCCGACGACACCATCAAGATCACGCCGATAGACGTGACGGTCACCGTCAACTGACCGACGCGCGTGAGAATCACCTGGGGGCCATCCGCGGCGGTGCGACTCGGTCGCGCCGTTTCGGGTGGCCGCTTCTTTTCTGGTTCATTTCGCGGAAGGAGAGACACGTGACGAAGCGTTCATCCATGCGTGCGGCGGCGGGCCTGCTGGCGGCGGCCGCGATGGTGGTCTTCGCGCCGTCCGCCGGCGCGCAGCAGTCCGACGACTGGCAGCCCGAGCGGCTCGCCGACGGCCAGCCGGACATCCAGGGAATGTGGAACAACACGCGGGCCATCTTCACGCCGCTGGAACTGGCGGACGAGCTCGCGGGGCGGGACGACGTCTCGACCGAGGAGCTGCAGCAGCAGGCCGAGGCGCGCGGCAGCGGGCGCATCGAACGATCGGAGTGGCGCGGTCACGAGAACAACCGCGGCGGCGTCGGCGGCTACGGGCTCTACTGGTTCGACTGGTTCTTCGACGACCCGACCGACATCGGGCAGCCGTCGATCATCGTCGAGCCGGCGACCGGCCGCGTCCCCGAGTACACCGCCGACGCCAGCGAGCGCATCGCGCTCAACATGGCCCAGCTCCACGACTCCTACGCCAACATGGAGACCGGTGACCGCTGCATCTCGCGCGGCGTGCTCGGCATGATGATGCCGACCGAGTACAACAACGGCACCCTCATCCTGCAGCCCCCCGGCTACGTGGTCTTCCACAGCGAGATGATCCACAACGCGCGCATCGTCCCGATCGAGGGCGCCCCGCACGTCGACGCGGGCATCCGGCAGTGGGAGGGCGACCCTCGCGGCCGCTGGGAGGGCAACACGCTGGTGATCGAATCGACCAACTTCCGGGCGGTGCGCAACATGCGCGGGCCCAGCGCCGGTATCCGTTCGCGGCAATCGGAGGCGCAACGTATCGTCGAGCGGCTCACCGTCGCCGGTCCGGACCTGCTGCTCTACTCGGTCACGATGGACGATCCGGAGACCTACACCGGACCGTGGACCGCGGCGTTCCCCTACGACCGCGACGACGGCTACGTGCAGTTCGAGTACGCCTGTCACGAAGGCAATTACTCGGTGCCCAATGCCCTGGGCGGCGCCCGGAAGGAAGAGGCGGACGCGCAGCGGTGACGCTTGGCAGCGGTAGTGACGCTGCGGCAGCAATGATGCGGAAGACAGTGACGCGGAAGAGGAGGTGTGCGATGACGAACCGGTTTTTCGCGCGGCTCGTGGTGGTTGGGTTCCTGGTGGCACTGGTAGCTCCCGCCGCGGCCCAGTCGGCCGACGAAGGCTGGACGGTACCGCGCACCGCGGACGGCCATCCCGATCTGCAGGGCGTCTGGGCGAGTGACTCGGCGACGCCCCTGGAACGGCCGGGGGAGCTGGCCGATACGCCGTTCCTGACCGACGAGCAGGTGGCGACGCTGGCCGAGCGCGCCGCGGCGCTCTTCAACGGCGAGACCGACGCGGCCTTCGGCGAGAGCGTGTTCCGCGCCGCGCTCGCCGACCGGACCAACTACCAGTCGGGAGACGGCGTCACCGAGGAGAACCCGCAGGGCACCGGCAATTACAACCAGTTCTGGCTGATCGACCGCTGGTTCGACAACCGGACGTCGCTCATCGAGGATCCGCCGAACGGGCGGATGCCCGAGATGACCGAGGATGGGAAGCGACGCGCCGAGGCGCGCGCCGCCGTGGAGCGCCCGCGCTTCCCGGCGGGGCCGGAGGATCTGGGGGCGGGCCTGCGCTGTTCGGGAGGCCGCGTGCCGATGACCGGGCGGGGCTACAACAGCAACTACCAGATCGTGCAGTCGGCCGACTCGGTCGCCATCCTGATGGAGATGATGCACGATACGCGCATCATTCCGCTCGATGGGCGCCCCCACCTGCCGGCCGCTCTCCGCAAGGATCTCGGCGATTCCCGCGGCCACTGGGACGGCGACACGCTGGTGGTCGAGACGACCAACTTCAAGCGCGACGTCAACTTCAGTGGCGCGACCAGCAATCTCCGACTGGTCGAGCGCTTCACGCGCGTGGCCGAGGACCGGCTGCAGTACGAGTTCACGATGGACGACCCGACGACATGGACCCGCCCCTGGATGGCGCGGATCTTCATGCGGCCGGCACCCGGAACCGGGCAGATCTACGAGTTCGCCTGCCACGAGGGGAACTACGCCATCGAGAACACCCTGCGCGGCGCGCGGTTACAGGAGGCGCAGGCCGGCGGCCAGTAGCAGCTATGGCCCGTTGCCGCGGACGGCGGTTCGCGATAGAGCGTTGAAGTGGTTCGGGCCGTCGCCCGGCTCGCCCGGTGTGCGGAGCACCATCAGGACAGGAGGCGCGGGTCGAGGGCCAGCCACAGGAGCCCGGACCCGAAATCGCTACGTTCCCTGCCCGGCGGCGGCCAGCGCCGGTTCCGCCGACGGCGCGCCCGGCGCGCCGACCGGCCGCAGCATGCGCAGGCCGTTGAAGGTGACGAGCAGCGATGCGCCCATGTCGGCGGCCACCGCCATCCACAGGGTGGCGGCCCCGAAGACCATGAACGCGAGGAAGATCGCCTTGGCGCCGAGGGCGACGGTGATGTTCTCGATGATGATCCGCCGGGCGCGCCGCGCGTGGTTCACCACGAACGGGAGCTTCCGCAGGTCGTCCTGCATCAGCACGACGTCGGCCGACTCGGCCGCGATGTCGGTGGCGTTGCCGTCCATCGCGTTCACCGGCCGCAGCTCGCGCACTTCCGGCTCGCCGCGGGTGACGATGCCGGTCTTGTCGAACGCCACCGCGCGCAGGCGCCCGAGTTCCTCGAGGTGCGATCCGCCCTTGATCAGCACGCCGTGGCGCGTGGCCGACGTGATGGCGGCGGCAATCGTCACCGGCGTCGAGATCACGAGCCCGCACGGGCACGAGATCAGCAGGATGAGCATCGCCTGATAGAACCAGTGCTGCCAGTCGCCGCCGAGCAGCAGCGGCGGCGCCGTCCCGACCGCGAGGGCCACCGCGAACATCAGCGGCGTGTAGTAGCGCGCGAACCGGTCGATGAAGCGCTCGGTCGGCGCCCGGTGATGGTGGCTCTCGCGGACCATGCGGGTGATGCGGGCCAGCATCGTGTCCGATGCGGCCCGCGTGGTGCGCAGCTCGACCATGCCGTGGGCGTTCACGGTTCCCGCGAACGAGCCGATGGCGTTGCGCGCCCGCCGCGCGCTCCAGTTCTCGATCAGCCCCGACAGCCCGTGGAGGAAGGCCAGCACCGCGGCCTCGGCCCACTCCGCCAGGAACAGGGCGGCGACGACCGACACCAGCACCAGTGCGCTCATGTCCGGCCGCAGGCGTACCAGCGAAGACGCCGCCTTCCGCCCCGAGGGAAGGAGCCCGGCGACGATGCCGACGAGCAGCAGCACCGCCACGGACGGGTCGACGTGGTGCGCCCCGTGGTTGTGCGCCAGAAGGGTCTCGACCACGCCGCCCCCCGCCACCGCGACATGCAGGACGAAACCGGCGACGAGCGCGAGCCCGCTGGTTGCAACCAGCACACGCCGGAGCACGGCGACCTCCTCGTTGCAGTCGAGGCCCTCGACGCGGTAGTCCAGTTCTTCGCGGATGCGTGCTCTCCTTGTGGCGGATCGACCTGACCCGCAATTCATGCTCCGAACGGGCCCGTCCGTGTTCCCGCCTACGCCGCCCCGACTTTCGCGCACTGTGCACACATGCCCTCGACCTCGACCGTGCGACGTGTCGCGACAAACCCGAGGGCGGCGGCATCCTCGGCAAGCAGTCCTCCGATCCGCGGATCCTCGAGCTCGACCGACGACCGGCAGCGGCTGCAGATGAAGAACAGGCAGTCGTGGTCGCGCTCGGGATGGACGCACGGGACGTAGGCGTTCAGGCTTTCGATCCTGGAAACGAGGCCCTGCCCCGTCAGGAACTCAAGCGCCCGGTACACCGTCGGCGGTCCGACCGGCCGCGAATCTGTGCGCGTGACCGCTTCGATCAACTCGTAGGCGCCCGTCGGCCGACCGCTCGCCCAAAGCAGTTCCAGGATGCGCCTCCGCATTGCCGTCATCTGTACGCCGCGCCCCTCGCAAATCGATACCGCGAGCGCGACCCGTTCGCGTGGCGAGTGCCGCCCACGGCAATCCGGATCGGTGCAGGGCCGGGGTCGGATCGACTGTTTGGTCATGGCCTGTCTCAACTTGCGGCAGGGACAAGCAATACTATAACATTGCATTCTGCTTCGGAAGAGAGCGCCATCCGGGGTGGTCCGACACCGACGAAAGGCCGGGACATGGACAGTGCAGTCGTCGAGCATCGAGCCTCGACCCCATCGCGCAACGCGTCGGAAGCGCTGCGTCGGCCGAGCCGCGCCGAGGCGGAGGCCGCCGTTCGCACGCTGATCGAGTGGGCCGGGGACGATCCCGACCGGGAGGGACTGAAGGGAACGCCCGACCGGGTCGTGCGGGCCTACGATGAATTCTTCGCCGGATACGCCGAAGACCCGGTCGCGTTGCTGGCCACGACCTTCGAGAAGCCCGCCTCCTATGACGAGATGATCGTCTTGCGCGACGTCCGCCTCGAGTCCCATTGCGAGCACCACATCGTTCCCATCCTGGGCAAGGCGCATATCGGTTATGTACCGACAGACCGCGTCGTCGGGAGCTCCAAGCTGGCGCGCCTCGTCGAGGTGTTCGCCAAGCGGATGCAGATCCAGGAGGCGCTGACGTCGCAGATCGCGGACACCATCCAGGAGGTGCTGGCGCCGCGCGGCGTCGGCGTCGTCATCGAGGCGGCGCACCAGTGCATGACCACACGCGGCATCCGCAAGCCGGGTGTCAGCATGGTCACCAGCCGCATGTTGGGATCGTTTCGCGACGACCGGACCACGCGGCAGGAGTTCCTGTCGACAATCCGTAGAGGCACTCTGCCGGAGAGCTGAACACGGGAGGCACGATGCACGCCAATCGATTCACAGCGTTCGCCGTATCGCTCCTGGTCGCCGTCGGCGTCCTGGCGACCGCCGTCCAGGCCCAGCCGCTCGAATCCGGCGAGGGTCGGGCGAAGCTCGGGGTGGCCTTGCGCGCGTTGAACAGCACGGGCGTCTTCCTGTCGGTCGTGGCCCATCCCGACGACGAGAACAACGCGCTGCTGGCGCGTCTGTCGCAGGGAGAAGGCCACCGTACCGTGCTGCTCTCGGCAACACGCGGTGACGGAGGCCAGAACGAGATCGGCCCCGAGCTGTTCGACGCCCTGGCGGTGCTGCGGACCGAGGAGCTGCACGCCGCGCACCGCCTGGACGGCGCCGAGCAGTACTTCACGCGCGCCGTCGACTTCGGGTACTCCTTCAGCGTCGAGGAGACCTTCGAGCGGTGGGGTCGGGAGGAGATCCTCGGCGACTTCGTCCGGATGATTCGCACCATCCGGCCCGACGTCGTCTCCGCCATGTCGCCGGAGGGGCGCGGCGGCGGCCAGCATCACCAGGCG
>VXME01000064.1 GCA_009861545.1 Acidobacteriota bacterium
GGGGGTCCCTTTTCACGTTGCCACGGGGGTCCCTTTTCAACTTGCCATTTCCAGCGTATTCGAACCGCGGCTACGCTGACGTATTCCGGCAGTCGGCGATTTGTTGGTTGCCTCCCGCCTGCGCCGACGCCGTCGCGGCGTCGCGTATCCGTGCGGCGTCCTGCCGCATGCCGCTCAGTGCGGCGTCGAGGCCGCTCGTGACGAACCGCTCGGCAGCTTCGCCCGCCGTCCACTCGCGTCGGCGCATCGTGCCGCCGGCTGTCGTGGTGGTTGCGACGATTCGACCGTCTTCGACGGCGACTGCAATCCGCGCGTACATGCGCGACAGGATCGCTTCGCCCGCCCTCGGTCCCAGTGTTGCCGGGTCGGCGATCGTGTCGCCGAACTCGGCTTCGGCCCGCCGTGCGATGGTCGTTTGCGCACGATCCCACACTGCGCCGACGAGTCGTGCGTAGGGGGGAGTGACGGCGTTGACGGCGACCTCGAGGCCCGCCGGGTCGAGCCGTTCGGCGGTGATCACGTCGATGACGTCCCTGGCCAGCGCGTCCTCTCCGCGTTCGAGCTTGCCCTTGAGGATCTGCGCCGTCGCCAGCACGACTTCGTTGACCCGGTTGATCTCGCCGGCTCGTTCCGCCCCGCGCGGTTCGGGGTCGTTCGGCCAGATCTCGAGCGTCTGCCTCGTGCTTCCCTCAGTGAACGCGGCTCGGTACTGCTTGTGCTTCGGGCTGTAGCCGTACTTGTCGGCGCCGAGCGCCGTCATCGCGTCGTCGAGCGCGGCCCCGTATATCCACAGGTTCGTCTTCTCCGGAACGACGATGTCGATGTCGTGGCTGCTTCTGTGCTTCCACCGTGCCGCCAGCACGGTCCCGCCGCCGAGCTTCAGCTCCAGCGGCGCGCCGAGGCTCTCCAGGGCTCGCTTCAACGGTTCCCGGACTCTCGTCCACAGTGTGCCCGCCGGCTCGGGCAACTGCAGCCGTTCGGCGCTCATGGTTCGAGTCTCTCGGCATGCGTTGCCCATCGGTTGAGGATCGCGGCCAACCGGCAGCGGGCCAGACCCACCCGGTGCAACGCCGCCGCCAGCTCGCGTAGCGTGTAGGCGTGCTCCGCCCAGGCCTGCAGCGCCTCCGTCCACGCCGCCTGGTTCGCCCAGGCATCGAGGATCGCCACCTGCCTCCGGCTCGGCTCGGCCGCGCGGATGGCGGCGTGAAACTCCTCGCCGGTCGGCGGCTCCGCCCATCCGGCACAGCGGCAACCGAGCCACAACTGGACGGTCGGACTGTCGGCGCCGCTACCCTTGCCGGGCGCGTCGGCGAGCAACAGCCGCGTGTATCGTCCCCCGGCCGGTTCGGCGTCGAAGCACCCGGGCGGCAGCAACGTTTCGACCCGGTCCTCCGGCCACAGCGTGTCGTGCGTATCGGCTTCGGGATACCGCGTCGTCGTCATTGTCGGCCCGCTTCCTGGCGACCGTCGTTGCCACGCTCGATTCTACGCGCCAACCCTGGACCGGCCCGAACGAGAAGGGCATCATCGACCGCGGTTCTGTCGAGAAACCGCACGAGAGGCTCGGCGGACGGCCTGACGCTCGAGGCGTGGCTGCCTCCAGGGATCTCGACTATCTGCAGAGCCGGCATGACGCCCTCCCGCTCTGCACGTGCCCGCGGCAGTCCATGGCGAGCACACGTCGGCTCAGCGTTCTCCGGCGAACGCCACGCCCGTGCCGGCGACGACCAGCATGCCGCCGCACACGCGATTCGTCAGTTTCCGGAACCTCACCTGGCGAGTCAGCGCCGCGGCCCGTGCGGCCATGTACCCGTACCCCGCCAACACGGTGAACTCGATGACCACAGACGTCACGCCGAGTATCAGCACCTGCGGCCAGATGGAGCGACTCGCATCGATGAACTGCGGAAGCAGGGCGACAAAGAAGACGAGCGCCTTGGGGTTTGCCGCCTGCAGCGCGAATCCGCGGGTCAGCGCTCTCAGCGAACCCCGGTCTTCCTGCGCGCGCTCCGGCCGAAGCGCGAGTCCGGCTCCCCGTACGGTCTGCACGCCGAGATAGACCAGGTAGAGGGCTCCCAGGTACTTGATGAGCGCGAAGACCTCGTAGGAAGCGAGCAGAACCGCTCCGAGACCCAGCGCGGAAAGGGCAAAGTAGCAGCCGTTGCCGGCCAGGACGCCGGCGCTCGCCCACAGCGACGCGCGCCCGCCGCGAGCGAGGCCGTAGGACAGCACGAACAGCACCGCCGGACCGGGCGTGAGGCACAGCACGGCCTCCGTGCCGGCGAACAGAAGCCACGTGTTCAAGCTCATTCACTCACGCTCCGCGACGATAAACGAGGCATGGACAGTAGCCGGCGAGTCACTTCGCGGGCTCATCGGGATCGAGAATCGACACCCCGCACGGCGCCGTGAAGTCGTTCGGCGGGAGATTCCCGGTGTTTACGGTGCCGACCGGTTCGAAGCACAGCACGTACGCATCCTCCGCGGCGGAAGTGCGGTGCTCGACGCCGCGGGGAACCAGCACGCACTCTCCGTCCTTCAGGTCGATCCGCCGGTCACGGAACTCAACCGAGAACCGCCCCTTCCACACCAGGAAGAACTCGTCGACGTCATCGTGACGATGCCAGGGAAAGACGCCCTTCGCTCGCACGAGCTTCACTTCCTGCCCGTTGAGCGTGGCGATGACGCGCGGACTCCACGTCTCGTCGAGACGATTGCAGCTCTCGTCTACACTGATCTTCGTGCTCATGCCGCCCTCCGCCCCGCATACCCGAGCATGGCCCGGTCAATCGGCCGCCAGCATCTCGACACGACGAAAGATCTGACGACGACGCGGCTCGCCGCAGTCAGTCAGCTCGATGTCCGCGCAATCACGGAGCACCGTCTCGACAGGGTTGACCATGGTGGCGCGCAGAATCCGGCCGGACTCAAGGCTGATGTTCAACTCGACGTCGAATGTCTCCTGGCCAACGGCAGCGTCGTACATGTCGCCGTTGCGCGTGACCTGGACCCAGTTGTTGGGCGTGTCGGCCACCGGTGCGCGCATCCACGCCACGGATATCTGAATGGCAGGCTCCTCCGGCACGACGTGCTTCACGAGCAGGCCGGCGACACCGTTCGTTCGATCGATGTCCGTCAGCGTGATGTCAAAGTCGATGGCGCCTTCACCAACCAGCACCACGGTTCCATCGGCCCAGGAGTTCGGTACGTCCCTGCGTACCAGGAATCGATCCCCGGGCGCGCGCAACTGCCCCGCGTGCATCGCGAGGAACAGGTCGGCGTAGAACGTCAGCAAATCCGTCACGGGTCCTATCAGGCCAGGCTGCAGACGTGACAAGTCGGGGAACACGAACGGCGCATCTCCGTTCAGGGTCACCGCCTGCCTGAACTCCCGGCTCGCCGGTGTCAGTTGTCGCGGAATGCCATCGATCACGAGGTCCGACCAGGCGTACTCTTCGACGAGCCGGCCCGCCGCGTCCCGCGAGACGGTCGCCGTCAGTTTCGCTTCGTAGGCGCCGTCGTTGTTGCGCGCCGTCATGAGATAGCCGAATCGATCGCCCGCCTGATAGCGCCGTGCCAGCAGAGGATCGGTTCCGGGCTCCTGAGCCGTCGGCGGCGCTACCGCTGCCCACAGCACCACGACAACGACTGACCCCGCTACTGCCCATCGTCCGGACAGGCGTGTCATTCACCCTCCCGTTCGGACGCCAGGTATGCGGCGGCCTCGGACCCCGACATCATCTCGCGACCGAAGCACTCATAGCCGGCCGACCGGGACAGCGCGTCGGTGATGTCCGCGAACTTGCGAAGACACGACCTGAAAATGAACGGACCAAAACTGACCCGGTTGATTCCGATCGCCGCCATCGTTACCAGAGGCGCCGCGTCAGGCGTAGCCAGGGCGTTCAATGGCAGGGTGATGCGTGACCGCAGCGCGGTGCGTCTCCACATCGCCCGGACCGATGGGGTAGATGCAGTCCGCCCCGGCCCGGCGGTAAGCCTCGGCGCGGGCCACGGCTTCGTCGATCCGCTCCTCAACCTGGTCGAACCTGTCCGACAGAAAGGCATCCACGCGCGCGTTGATCACCAGATCCAGCCCCCGAGCGGCCGCGGCCTCTCTCACTGTTGCGATGCGCTCGGCCTGCTCGTCCGCGGGCCGCAGTGGCCCGCCTTCTTCCAGGCTGTCCTCGATGTTCATCCCGACCGCGCCGGTATCCACCAGACCCCTGGTCGTATCCTCCAATTCGGCAACGGATGCCCCGTACCCGGCTTCCATGTCGGCCGTGACGGGAACGGCCACGGAGCGGCTGATCCGGTGAATGACCTCGAGCATCGTCCGCCGCGTGATCTTCTCGCCGTCCTCGAATCCCAGGGATGCGGAGACCGCCGCGCTCGCTGTGGCGACGGCCGGGTATCCCTTGGACGCCAACACACGGGCTCCGATCGGATCCCAGACATTCGGAAGCACGAGCACGACGGGGCCCGAATGCAGATTGCGTAGCGTGCGTGCCTTGCGGCGCTGCTCGACAGTCGTCATGAGCCTCCCGATGATGGCCGGAATTGGCGGTCGCCGTCAGAGGGCGTAACACAGGACGTACAGGGCGACGCCGGTGATGCAGGTGAACCAGAACCCCGCGTAGATGACCCGCCCGCAGAGCCGGTGCGTCGCGCTGAAGGTTCCCGGCAGCACGCGGGAGAAGCGGCGCCACGAGACGCCCGTCAGGACGCACCAGCCGGTGAACCAGGGAATCGCGACCCAGAGATGCACGGTAAAAAGTCCTCTGATCAACGGCGTGCCGTAGTAGGCGCTCTGGGCGTAGGCCGCCATCGCCTCCCCGTACTGGATGCTCCCTTCGAGCAGCAGAACGGCGACGGTTCCGGCAACGACCAGGCCCGCCTGCAGATTGCGGTGCGCCCTGTGCCGGCCGCGAGCCGCGAGCCGGAGCGCGTAGGTCATCAGGAACGGGGCGGCAACGAAGAACGTGATCGCGAGATCCATGAAGACGTCCGCGCGCGTTCCCAGAAAGCCGGTCATGGCAAGGTTTCCCTGTCCGCGAGGCTGGAATCTACCGCGGGATCGGTTCGAGCTCTACCGCTCTCTTGCGCGGCAGTCGAGGCTCGATCTCGAACACGATCGTGGTCTGTCGGCTTGCCATCGCGCTGGCCGCGCTGACCCGAGCCTGCTCGGCGCTCTCGCCCTGGGCCCGCAAGAATCGGTTGATTCCCGCAATCTCGAACCCGCGCTCGAGCTCTCCGGTATCGGAGTACGTGCGTGTCCGCTCCGCTTCGGCGCAGGTCGTTCTTACATGTGCCCGGCCCCGCTCGCAGTCGATGACGACGCGGCTGTACAGCGAGTTCTCCGCGGCGCGGATCGCATACTGCGCCGGGTTCTTCCTCACCGGCTCCAGCCGGGCGGGAACGTCGAGAATCTGTTCCGCCGCGTTCCCAGCGTGCTTGCCCTCGCTCATCTTCCAGCCCAGGATCGTCGCGTCCAGCTTCGACTCGTAGAGGCCGTTCATCACGATCTCCAGGCTCTCCGGATCCTCGATTCCGCAGACCGCGATGTCGTATACGTCCCGGGTAGGGGGATCCAGCGCCCGGTACCCGAGCTTGCCGTTCAGAATCTGCACGGTCGTCAGCACGGTTACCGGACTCCCGTCGATCGAGGCGGGCTTGTGCCCGACAGCGGGCGTCGGCTCGCCCTTGAGCAGATCCAGGTGATTCCCGCCGAACTCGATCCGGCTCCACTCCCCCCACCCGAGCGGCACGCCGCCGGCTGCCTCCAGCGCCTTCCCGAGTTCCGCCTCGAAGTGCGAAGTCTTCGTGTCCGGGTGGAACAGTACGTCGATGTCGTTGCTCCGGCGATGCTTCCAACGCGCGGCCAGAATCGTCCCGCCGCCGAGCTTGTAGCCTTCGCCGTCGGCCGCGGGCGCGGACACTTGGGTTTCCAGCGCGGAGCGGGTCTTCCGGAACAGGCTTCGCGCGGGCTCCGGCAGCTCGAGCGTCTCGTCCGGCGCATCGGCTCTGCCGTTCATGACGGGATCAGCGTATTGATGTCGGCGCAGCGTGGCGACGTCTGCTCTTCGGCCGCGTGGACGGCCCGGGCCAGCTCCCGCCAGGTGTAGACATCCTCCGCCCAGGCGTACAGCAAGTCTTCCCGGCTGGCTTCCTGCAGCCATGTGCGGATCAGTTGCCTCTCGCGCGGGCTCGGCCTACTCGCGCGGACCGCGTCGTAGAACTCCTCCGGTCGCGGCTTGCGCCGCCAGCCGGCGCAACTGCTGCCCAGCCGTCTTCGCACCGCCCGGCTGTTTCTCCCGAGCTGACCCGGATCGTGGTCGGGGTGAAAACGATCGCGGAACTCCTCGTCCGGCCGGGTGTCGTCGAACGCCTCGGCCGGCGCCAGCATCGACGGTTCGGCGTCTCGATCGCGCTCCTTGATGCTGGCGCGCAAGGCCTGCCATTCCTCAAGGCTCATGGCATTCTCGCCCGCGATTCTACAGGTCTCCCGCCGTCGAGCCCTCTCTTGCTTGCGAGTCCGTCTCGTCACGGCGCAGGAAGACCGCGTCGCAGCAGCCCGGCGGCAGGTTGGTCTCGTGCTCGCCGGCCTCGACCACGGTGACGTTCTCGAGACCCGCGACGGCGACGGATTCGTGGATTTCGTCGCGGCGGCGTGCGGAGAGCTCGGTCGCGAACACCTGCCCCGTCTCACGACCACCGTGGCCACCTCCACGCTCAACCACCCGTCGCCGGCCCCCACGTCGGCCACGGTGTCGCCCGGCCGGATGTCGAGGAGGCTGGCGAGACCGTACTCCCCGGTGGGCAGGGCAAGACCGGCGACGGTTACGTTCGAGACATCGAAGCCCAGGGGCGCGAGAACATGTCCGAACCTGGTGGAACGGCTACCGGTGCCGGAGCGCGGCCATCGGGTTCACGCGGGACGCCCGGTGGGCCGGGACGAACCCCGCGCCCAGCGCCACCGCGGCCATGGCCAACGCCGCCAAGGCTGTCACCGCGGGCGTCAGGCCATCGATTTCGTAGAGCAACGACTGCGCCAGGCGGCCGACGCCGTACGCGGCGACCAGCCCGACCGCGCCGCCGACGAGCGTCATGCGTCCGACCTGGGCCAGCACCAGCGCCCGCAGGCGCGCCGCGTCCGCGCCGAGCGCCATCCGCAGGCCGAACTCGCGCGTGCGCTGCGCCACGGTGTAGGCCAGCACGCCGTAGAGACCCACCGCCGCCAACAGGGTCGCGAGCCCGGCGAAGGCTACCGCCAGTACCGTGATCGTGCGGTCTTCGAACGCGCTTTCCTCCACCTGACGGGCAAGCGTCGTCAGACGCGTGACGGGCAGGTTGGGGTCCAGACCGGCCACCAGCGCCGGGATCGTGCGGAGCATGCCCTCCGGCCGCAGGGTGCTCCGGACATAGAACGCGAGCGATCCGACGCTGTCCTCCTGGCGATACGGAACATGGAGAAGCGGCAGAACGGGATCCTTGACGTGGCTGTACCGGGT
Source organism: Acidobacteriota bacterium (assembly GCA_009861545.1). NCBI lineage: Bacteria > Pseudomonadati > Acidobacteriota > Acidobacteriota bacterium. The sequence goes on from VXME01000064.1 coordinate 7,512, forward strand.
ATCCGCAACGAGGCCGACGATCTCGGTATCCAGCTCCACGTCGAGCCCGCCGCGCCCCAGGCGCCTGCCCACCGCATCGCGCCCGAGATTGAACTTGCGCGCGAACGCCTCGTTGACGATCGCCACCGGGGGCGCCTCGCGCTCGTCCGCCTCCGTGAACGTCCGGCCCGCCAACAGCGGGATCCCCAGGGTCCGGAAGTAGTCGGTGCCGATCCGATTGAACCGCGTGGTCCGATTCGTATCCGGCCCGGCCTCGAATCCTTCCACCATGACGCGGGCGCCCCAACTGCTCCCGGTGAGAACCGCGACCGAGGCCGCCGTCACCGACGTCACGCCGGGCCGGGCGGCCAGGTCCGCTTCGACCCGCTCGTAGAGGGCGCGCGTCTGCGCATCCCGGGAGCCGTTGAGTCCGGGCGACAAACGAAACGTCACGACGTCGTTCGCCTGGATGCCGACGTCGACGCCGCTCACGTTGCGCAGGCTCTGGATGAACAGCCCGGCCACCAGCAGCAGCATCGTCGCCAGGGCGAACTGCGCCGCGACCAGTCCGCGCCGGAGGCCGGCGGCCGCGCGGGCGCCGGCAGGCTGGCCGGCGTCGTCCTTCAGAGTCGAGATCAATGCTGCCCGTGTGCCATGGAATGCCGGAAAAATCCCGAAGAGCAGGCCCGTGGAGAGCGAGACCGCCCCGGTGAACGGAACGGCGTACGGATCCAGTGTCAACCGCAGGAGGTCCGCGATTTCGGGTGGCAGCAGCGCGCCGATGAAACCGAGCGTCCAGTTGGCCGCGACGAGCCCGGCCGCGCCACCGAGCACGGCCAGCAGGCACGACTCGGTCAGCAGTTGCGTCACCAGTTGCCGTCTCGTCGCGCCGAGCGCAAGCCGCACCGCCATCTCGGACGCGCGAGCGGCAGCCCGCGCCAGCAGCAGGTTCGCGATGTTGGCGCACGCGATCAGGAGCACGGCGCCCGTGACCCCGAGGAGGAGAAGGAGGGGCACGCCGACGAAGTCGTGCATGCCGCTCTGGCCTCGCCGACCGTCCTCGATCGGCAGGGGTTTGGCGACGAATCGCGCCATGGTCTCACCGCTCATGTCCGTCTGGAGGGGAGCCTCCACGTCGGTCAGGATGTTCCGGTAGAGGGGCGCGATTGCCGCGCGGGCCTGATCGATGGAGGCCTCCGGCCTCAGGCGGGCGAAGAGGTAGAGCCAGTATTGCCGGCGATCTTCGAAGCGGCCGTCGCCGGCGTCGGCGGCGAGCCTGGCATGCATCGTGATCGGTACGAAGATCATGGATGACATGTTGAAGGTCGTGCCTCGGAACCCGGCCGGGGCGACGCCAACGATCGTCAACGGCTGGCCGTTGACGATCAACGCGTCTCCGAGCACGTCGCGCGCCCCGCCCAGGTCGTCCTGCCAGAACTCATGGCTCAGGACGGCGACCGGGTGCCCGCCGATCGGCTCGTCGACCTCCGGACCGAACAGTCGTCCCAACGCCGGCACGGAGCCCAGGGTCGGGAAGTACGAGCCGGAGACCTGAATGCCCTGGACGATGCCGAAAGTCCGGCCCCGCCAGGCGATGCTGGCGTTGAAGCCATCATGCGCCGCGACGTCCGTGAAGACCGTCTGCTCCCGCTGGAGGTCACGGAACATCGGGTAGCTGAACACCTCGTCGCACCCGCCCGCCCCGTCGCAACTGGTCAAGCCGGGCTTCGGCCCCGGTGCTTCGAGATTCACGAGGCGCTCCGGCTCGACGACCGGCAACGGACGCAGCAGGAACTGGCTGTAAAGGGAGAAGATCGCGGCGTTGGCCCCGATGCCGAGAGCCAGCGACAGGACCGCGACGCTCGTGACGATCGGGGTCTTGACGAGCATGCGCACCGCGAGTCGTATGTTGGCCATCAGTCGCTCCAGCTCATCGGCCAGCCGCAGGCCGCGCGCCTGCCGGCAGTCGTCCTTCATCCCTTCGACGCTGCCGAAGTGGATGCGGGCGCGGCGCCGCGCTTCGCGCCTGGTGACCCCGGAGCGAACCAGATCCTCGGCATAGGCGTCGAGGTGGAACCGGACCTCTTCGTCTAGGGAGTCCTCGAAGCGCTCCCGCCGGGTCCAGGCGGTCAGGAACGAATGCAGGCGTGACCACATATCTTTCACCTAGCTTTCCTAGGAGTCTAACAGCTCCTCTCCCAGTCTTGCAAGGGAAAGAACCCGGTGGTGGAACCTTCCCGGCCTCCCCTTCGTTCGATGGTTGCGATGTTGCGGACGCCGGTCACGCCGTGCTCTGGACGCCGCGCAGGGCCATCACGGGTCACTCGGACTCCCGGAGCGCCGCCAGCGGATCGATCCGCGTCGCGCGCCAGGCAGCGAGCAGGCTCGCCGCCGCGCACACCGCGACGAGCAGCGCGGTGAGAACGACGAACGTCCCCGCCTCCCGCGGCGCCACGCCGAAGAGAAGCGGGCGGAGCAGCTCGCCGGCGGGAAGTGCAATCCCGAGACCGATGACGGCGCCGAGCAGGGTGAGCGCAACGGCCTGTCCCCAGACCAGCCGCAGCACGTCGACCGCCCGCGCGCCGAGCGCCCGCCGCACGCCGATCTCCCGAGTCCGCCGGGCAACGCCGTAGGCGACGGTGCCGAAGAGGCCGATGGCCGCCAGTCCGGCCGCCAGGGCGGCCAGCAGCGTCGCCATGGTCATGTTGAACCGCCAGGGACGCATGACGTCGTCGACGAGACCGCGCAGCGGCGTGATGGAGTCGATCACGAAGTTGGGGTCGGCCTGTCGCACCGCGGAGCGCAGCGCAGCGGCGAGTTGCACCGGATCGCCCCCCGTGCGAATCACCAGGTGGTTCAGGCCCATCGACACCTGGGTGAACGGCACGTAGAGGTCGAACCGGCCGCGTTCCAGCTCCCGGTATCGCGCGTCCTCGACGACACCGGCGACCGTCTGCCACGCCCGCGCGCCGTCGGAGTCGGCCTCCGCGCCGATCGCGATCAGGCGCCGGCCCACGGCGTCCCCGGACGGCCACAGGTAGCGCGCGAGCGATTCGCTGACGATGACCGCGGCGGGGGCGTCCGTCGTGTCGCGGTCGCTGAACGTGCGGCCCGCCACCAGATCGATGCCCATCGCCGTGAAGTAGCCGGGCGACACGGACTGCACGGCCACCGGCGGCCGGTCCGGCCGGTCCGGCCCGTCGAGAGGTTCGCCTTCGAGCAGCACGCCTCCGTCCATCCCGACGACGCCGTGCTCGAAAGGCAGGAGCAGCACCCCGCCGGCCGCCTCAACGCCGCGCACTTCCCGGACGCGGGCCAGGAGCTCCCGGTAGGCGGTCCGCCTGGGCGCGTCTTCCTCGTACACGCCGTCCCGGGGCGTCAGGGTGAGCGCGAGCACCTCGGCGGGCCGGTATCCGAGGTCGATCCGCGCCAGGTTCAGGTAGCTGGACGTCAGGAGGCCGGCTCCGATCGTCAGGACCAGCGCCATGGCAACCTGGGAGACGACGAGCAGGTTGCGCGCGCCGGCTCCCGCGCGCCCGGTCGTCGCGCCATGCGCAGCGTCGCGCAGCCACGCGACGACGGACAGCCGGCCAGGCCGCGGAGATGCCGCCAGGGTCATCGCGAGCCCGAAAGCGATCGCCAGCCCCGCGCCCAGCCCGACGGCCGGGCCGTTCACCGAGGCCTGCTCCAGCCTGGGAAGATCCGCGGGACCGAGCGCGACCAGAACGGGGAGCGCCGCCGCCGCAAGCGCGATCCCACCCGCCGCCGCGGCTCCCGTGACGAGCAGCGTTTCCGCCAGATGGGCGCGAAAGAGTCGTCCCCGGCCGATCCCGAGCGCGCATTGCACCGCCACGTCGCGCCGGCGCGACTGCGACCGCACGATCATCAGGCCGGTCACGTTGGCGCCGGCGATCAGCAGCAGGAGCAGCCCGCCGCCGAGCAGAACGAGCAGGGCCGCCTCGGCGTCGCCGAAGACGGTGTCGGTCAGCGGCGTGACGACCACGCGGCGCGTGTCCCACCGCGAGAAGTGCGACTCCCACAACCCCGGCACGATGACGTCCATCTCGGCCCGCGCCTGCTCCACGGTGCGGCCCGGCGCCAGGCGGCCGACGACGTAGAGGACGCCGAGGCCGCGCTGCATGCCGGCGTCCATCCCGTTCCGTCGGAAGATGCCGGCCAGCTCCCGGCCGACCGGCGTCCACACCTCGGCGCCGGGCGGGAACCGGAACGCGGGCGGCATGACGCCGACCACGGTGAACGGCTCGCGCCGCGCGCCGACCGGCAAGATCGAGCCCACCACGTCGGGATCCATGTCGAAGTACTGCCGCCACGCCGCGTGGCTCAGCACCATTACGCGCTGCGCCTCGGCCCCGTCCTCTTCCGGCAGGAAGGTGCGGCCGAGGTGTGCCCGGGCCCCCAGCGTGTCGAAAAACGACGCGGAGACCGCGCTGATCGTCAACCGGACCGGCGGATCCTCCTGGACCTCCACGTCTCCCCAGGTCGTCGATCCCATCGCGGCCATGTCCGCGAACGATTCGGCCTGTGCCCGCCAGTCCTCGAAGTTCGGCAGCGACACCTCGATATGGGGGTTGTCGATGCTGTCGTCCCTCTCCCACATGACGACGAGCTCGTCCTGATCCGTGAACGGCAAAGGCCGCAGGAGGACTGTATCGACCACCGCGAAGAGCCCGATGGCCAGACCGAGGCCGATCGCCAACGTGAGCGTGGCGGCGACACTGAAACCGGATTGTCTAATCAGGCTACGGACCGCGTACCGCAGGTCCTGGCGGCACCCGTCGACGAACCGGAGGCCCCTGGCCTGCCAGCCGTCGTTCTCCATATCCGTGCCGCTGCCGCGGGAATGCATGACGCGAGACTTCATTCTGTCATGATCGGTTCGCGTGTCTGGGATCCCGACGCACCGATCCTGGACGTCGTGACTTCTCCGGAGAGAGACGAACATGGATGCCAGGACGACGATTCCCCTCGGCGACCCCGCCCTCTTCCGCCAGCAGTGCTACGTGAATGGTCGCTGGACCGACGCGCGGAGCGGTGACGCCGTCGAGGTCGACAACCCGGCGACGCGCGAGGTCATCGGCACGGTGCCCGCTTTCGGCCGGGACGAGACGCGGGCCGCCATCGAGGCCGCCGACGCGGCGTGGCGCGGGTGGCGCGCGCGCCCGGCGAAAGAGCGCGCCGGGCTGCTGCGCCGCTGGTTCGAGCTGATGATGGCGTACCAGGACGACCTCGCCGGGCTGATGACCAGCGAGCAGGGCAAGCCGCTGGCCGAGTCGCGCGGCGAGATCGCCTACGCGGCGTCGTTCGTCGAGTGGTTCGCCGAGGAGGCCAAGCGCGTCTACGGCGACGTCATCAATCATCCCCAGCGCGGGAAGCGGATCGTGGTCCTGAAGCAGCCGATCGGCGTCGTCGCCTCGATCACGCCGTGGAACTTTCCGGCCGCGATGATCACCCGCAAGTGCGCCCCGGCGCTCGCGGCGGGCTGCCCCGTCGTCATCCGGCCCGCGTCGCAGACGCCGTTCACGGCCCTGGCGCTGGCGGAACTCACCGACCGGGCGGGAATCCCGCCCGGCGTGGTCAACGTCGTCACCGGCCCGTCCGGCCCGATGGGGGCCGAGTTGACCTCGAACCCGACCGTCCGCAAGTTGTCGTTCACCGGATCGACCGAGGTCGGCAAGCTCCTGATGTCGCAATGCGCCGCGACGGTCAAGAAGGTCAGCCTCGAGCTGGGCGGCAACGCGCCGTTCATCGTGTTCGACGACGCGGACCTCGACGCGGCGGTGGCCGGAGCGATGGCCTCGAAGTACCGCAACGCGGGACAGACCTGCGTCTGCGCCAACCGCGTGCTGGTGCAGGACGGGGTCTACGACGCGTTCGCGGCCAGGATGGCCGAGGCGGTCGCCGGACTGCAGGTCGGCAACGGGCTGGATGAGGGGACGCAGCAGGGCCCGCTCATCGACCTGCGGGCGGTCGAGAAGGTCGAGGAGCATATCGCGGACGCGGTCGGCAAGGGCGCGGCGGTCGCGGTGGGCGGCGGGCGCCACGCCCTCGGCGGCAGCTTCTTCCAACCGACCCTGCTCACCGGCGTCACTCCCGCGATGGCGGTGGCGCGCGAGGAGACGTTCGGCCCGGTGGCGCCGCTGTTCCGCTTCGCGACCGAGGACGAGGCGATCCGCATGGCGAACGACACCGAGTTCGGTCTCGCCGCCTACTTCTACAGCCGCGACATCGGCCGCGTCTGGCGCGTCTCCGAGGGCCTGGAGTACGGGATCGTGGGGGTCAATGAGGGGATCATCTCGAACGAAGTGGCGCCGTTCGGCGGCGTCAAGGAATCGGGAATCGGGCGCGAGGGGTCGAAGTACGGCATGGACGACTTCGTCGAGATCAAGTACCTGTGCATGGGCGGCATCGACGCCTAGCGTACGGTCGGAGCTCGCTCGACTGCTTGATTCACAACGTCAGCCTTGCGGCAGCGAGCCTTCGACTACAATCCACTTCTATCGACAACGTTCTGAAGGGAGGGCCGGATGCGCCACCGTCATCTCGCCGCGTTCGTAACGGTTGTCGTGCTTGGAGCGCTGACGACAGTTCCCGTCGCCGCCCAGAACCAGGACCAGGGGACCGCGGACGGGGAGGCGCCGTGGACGCTGCCTCGCACGCCCGACGGGCACCCGGACATGCAGGGCTACTGGACCACCCAGACGTTCACGCCCCTGGAGCGGCCCGAACGCCTCGCCGATCAGGAGTTCCTCTCGGACGAGGAAGCGGCTCTGCTGCAGCAGCAGCTCACGGCCGAGGGCGTCGACCCCCTGCGGCGCGACGCCGTCGCCATCGAGGATCCGGAGGCCCGTGAAGAGGCCCTCTACCAGGAGAACCGCGACGCGTCCTACGTCCACTACGACAACCAGATCTGGCTGCGCACGCCGGTCCCGAAGGGCCTGTCGACCCAGCGGACGTCGCTGATCACCTATCCGCCGAACGGCCGGATTCCGCCGATGACGCCGGAGGGCGCCGCGCGGGTGGAGCACGAGCGCGCGATGGCCCAGGTGTTCGACGGTCACGAAACCCGCCCCCTGATGGAGCGCTGCGTGGTGTGGACGCACGAGGGGCCGCCGCTGCTGCCGCCGGCCTACAACGACATCCACCAGATCTTCCAGACCGGCGACTACTTCGTGCTGTTCACGGAGCTGGCGACCAACCCGCCGCGCATCATGGCGCTCGACGGGCGCCCGGCCATCCCGGACACGATCCGCCAGTTCGGCGGCAACTCGCGCGCCCGCTGGGACGGAGACACGCTGGTCGTCGAGACCGACCACTTCATCGCCCGGCGGAACTACCGCGGCGCGAACCAGTTCCGACACGTCGAGGAGCGCTTCACCCGCATAGCGGAGGACGAGATCCGCTACGAGTTCACGATCACGGACCCGACGACGTGGACCAGCCCGTGGGGCGGCGTGGTGCCGATGCTCCGCACCGAGGGGCCGATGTACGAGTACGCCTGCCACGAGGGCAATCACGACATCCGCCACATCCTGGAGATCAACCGCAACCTCGAGCGGCAGGCGGCCGAGGCGGCGGCCGGCGGGGGCTCGAAGTAGGGGCCACGGCCCACGAGCCGCCCTTGGGGATCGACAGCGGCGGCGATACGGCGTCCGGGGGCGGTACGGCATCCGGAGATGGCCGGCCGATGACCGGGCGCCGGATCCGCATCGGCACCAGCGGATGGCACTACCCCGGCGGGGACGGAACCTGGGACGGCATCTTCTACCCGCCGCGGGGACGCAAGCATCGGCCGCCGGGGTTCGACGAGCTCGAGTACTACGCCGGGCACTTCGACACCGTCGAGGTGAACTCGACCTTCTACGGCGTGCCCCGCCGCTCGGTCACCGCCGCCTGGGCCAACCGGACGCCCGACGACTTCGCGTTCTCGGTCAAGCTGTACCAGCAGTTCACGCACCCGAAGATGTTCGCCGCGGCCACCGGCAACAGCAAGGATGTCAAGGCCGACCGCGGCGACGTCGACCGGTTTCGCGACGCCATTGCGCCCCTCCACGAGGCCGGCAAGCTCGGCGCCCTGCTGGCCCAGTTCCCCGCCAGCTTCAAGAACGACGCCGCCGCGCACGATCATCTGGCATGGCTCATCGAGGCGCTGTCGGACTGCCCCGTCGCGGTGGAGCTGCGGCATCGGAGCTGGAGCGACGACGTCACGGGCACGCTACGACTCCTGAACGGGCTCGGGGCCGCCTGGACACAGATCGACGAGCCGAAGTTCCGGCTGTCCATCGCCCAGAACCACCTCCCCAACGTCGAGAGCTTCTATTACATGCGGCTCCACGGCCGCAACGCGCGCAAGTGGTGGCGGCATGACCGGGCCGAGGAACGCTACGACTATCACTACTCCGCCGCCGAGCTGCAGCCGTTCCGGGACACGGCGGATGCCGCCGCGCACCTCGTCAAGCGGCTCTACCTCTACATGAACAATCACTTCGCGGCGAAGGCCGTGGCCAACGCCGCGACGCTCAAGCACCAACTCGGTCTGGAGGTGGGCGGCGCGTGGCGCGCGGAGATGGTGACGCGCTACCCGGAGTTGGAGGGCGTGGTCAGGACGGAACCCGAGGCGACTGCGCCGCTGCTGCCCGTCGGCGAGCCGCCGGCGCGAGGGTGATCGATGACTGTACGAGTGGATCGCCGTCGCGTACCGAACAGCACGCCGTTGCCTGATGATGTCGAGGAGATCCTGGCGGAGATGCGCAGGCAAGAGCTGCCACTCGAGGAACGGGAGCCGTTCGATTGAAGGTGATGCCTCAACGACCTGTGGATCGCCGCTCACGCCTGGCCCGGGACGTGCCGTTGATCACGCACAACCTCGCCGAGTTTCCGGCGCGTGCCGGACCTGTCGGTCGAGACCTGGATGACGGCGTAGACCCATGCCCCCGCGACTGCGCAGCAGCACGGCGGGACGACGAGACCGGCTCTACCTGCCGGTGATGAACTCCAGATAGTTTTCCCGGTCGACGACCCAGAAAGTGCTGTCCGGGTACGCCTGCCGCCAGGCGCGGGGAGCACGAAGCCCGGGCTTCGGCGACCACTTCATCTCCACCGCGTCCAGGCGTCCGGCCCGCTCCTCGATCAGGTCGATCTCCTGCCGGTCGTAGGTGCGCCAGAAGTAGCTCTCGGCGTGCCGCCCCGTGTAGAGGTTGTGCTTGAGCCGCTCGACCATGACGTAGTTTTCCCACAGGGAACCGGCGTCGTCGCGCAGGGCGATGGGGTTGAAGTTGTTGATCAGCCCGTTCCGGATGCCGTTGTCGTAGAAGTAGTAGCGCCGGCTCCTGGCGATCTCCTTGCGCAGGTTGCGGCTGAAGCCGAGCCGGCCGTAGATGACGTAAGCCTTCTCCAGCAGATCGAGGTAGCGCTCCACCGTGTTCCTGCTCATCCCGAGCCGCGTCCCGAGCTCGGCGACCGAGACCTCCCCGCCGATCTGGAAGGCGAGCGCCTGCAGCAGGCGCAGCAGCTTGTCGGCGTGCCGGACGCCTTCGAGCTGCAGGATGTCCTTGAACAGGTACGACGCGATCAGCTCCTTCAGGTAGCGCTCCCGATCCTCGGTCGAGTCCGTCAGGACGACCTCCGGGTACGACCCGTGGATCAGCCGCATCTCCAGGTGGGCGCGGGTCTCGTGGGCGGTCTCGACGTCCTGCAGCTCCATCTGGGCGAGGGGCAGGAGCAGGAGCGTCAGCTTCCGCCCCGTGAGCGGCTCACCGGTCTGCTGCGCCAGGTCGAAGGACGACGAGCCGGTCGCGACGATGCGCAGCCCCTCGACGTGATCGACGAGCAGCTTGAGGTTGACGCCGACCTTGCGGACGTGCTGCGCCTCGTCGACGATCAGCGTCCGGCGCCGGCCGACGAAGGCCCGCAGCTTCGCCAGCGACTGGCTCTCGAGATACTCCCGCACGTCGATGTCCTCGCCGGAGACGAGCAGGGCGTCCGGATCGTGCAGCCGCATGTAGCGGCGGATCAGCGTGGTCTTCCCGACACGCCGGGGACCGTGGACGACGACGACGCGTCCGGGTGCGATCGAGCCCGCGAGCTGCGCGAGTTGAGCCTGTCCGATGTAATCTACGGGCACGTAACTGAATGAATTTACACAAATATAGTCAGTTGTCAACGCTATATTTAGATTACAAGCGCGCCCGTGCGCCGCGGAACGGGTCGGCCGGGCTTTCCGTTGTTCTTCCGGACTTCCACGATGAGCCGGTTTCCGCACCGTCTTCGCACTCCCAGGTAGTCCGCGGCAGCACGCCCCGTTGCACCGAGCGCCGTGAAGTGGTTGCAACCGGGCCTCGCGCGAGGGAGCGAGCCGCGGACGAAGACGGGTCGCGGCGGCAATCCTGCTCCGCGGCGGGACGAAGGGAGGAGTCCATGGAAGCGACGGCGATGGCAACGAACACGGGGACGAAGACGATACTGGGCGCGGCCGCGGTGACGGCCTCGCGCACGGCGCGTCCAACCGCGCGGGAACCGGCGGCGGCCCGCGACACGGCAACCCCGCCGGCCGGGACGGCGAGCGCACCGGGGACGGCCACCCACGTGCGCGAGCACGGCAGCATCCTGGCGGACGCGGAGAAGCGCGCCCTGATCTGGATGGCCGCGCGCCTGCCGCGCCGGATCAACGCGGACCACCTGACCGCGCTCGGCCTGCTCGCCATGGTGGGCGTCGGGGCATCCTACTGGGCCTCGCGCTGGAACGAGCTCGCGCTGCTCGGCGCCGTCGCCGGGCTGGCCCTCAACTGGTTCGGCGACAGCCTCGACGGCACGGTGGCCCGCGTCCGCGGCCACCAGCGGCCGCGCTACGGCTTCTACGTCGATCACGTGGTCGACGTCACGAGCATACTGCTGCTGTGCGCCGGGCTGGCGCTGTCGCCGCACATGAGTCCGGTAGCGGCGCTGCTGCTGCTTGCCGCCTACCTGACGGTCTCGGCCGAGGCGTATCTCGCCACCCATGCCTGCGGCGTCTTCCGCGTGTCCCTGCTGAAGGTGGGACCGACGGAGCTTCGCATCCTGCTGGCGGTGGGCACTCTCCGGCTGCTGACGAACGGCTCCGAGGTGGAGCTGCTCGGGGGCACGTGGCTGCTGTTCGACATCGGCGGCATCGTGGCCTCCATCGGGCTGTTCGGCGCCCTGGCGTTCTCCGCGGTCCGCAACGGGCTGGCGCTCTACCGCGCCGAGCCGCTTCCCCGCTGACCGATGGCTGGAACACGCGGGGCGGACGCGGCGTGTCGGCGGCGGCGGCGCGTTCGACCCCCGGACCTAGTGAGGAGGTTGCAGAGATGGCTGGTGTTCAACGCCGTGGGGACGATGGGCGTGGCGGTGCAGTTGACGGTCCTGTTGAGCCTGACCGAGGCGCTGGGCCTGAACTACCTGGTCGCAACCGTGCTGGCGGTGGAATCCGCCATCCTGCACAACTTCGTCTGGCACGAGCACTGGACCTGGCGGGACCGGGGCCCCGGGAGCCGCGGGCGGTGGACGCGCCTGGCGTGGTTCAACCTGGTGACCGGCGCCCTCTCCATCTCGAGCAATGTCGTCTTCACGGCGCTCTATGTGAACGCCCTGGGCGTTCACTACGCAATCGCGAACCTGATGGCCATCGCGACGTGCTCGCTGCTGACGTTCGTCGCGAGCGACCGCTTCGTTTTTCGCGCATGCAACGAAGGAGAGGACATGATGACTGGCGGAAGCGTCTCGAAGAAGCAGGGCCGGCGACCGATCTGGAGGTTCGCGACGCCCCGAGCGGGGCTGGCCGTGGTTCTCGCGGGCGCGTGCACGCAGGGACTCGCCGCCGCGGAGCTGCAGGATGAGACGCTCGCGGCGTGGGAGCGCTACGTCCGGCTGACGGAGCAGCGCATCGCGAACGAGCTCGACGACGCCGACGCCCGGGCCCTCGAGGTCGGCACTCGGTTCCTGGCGCAGGACTTCCGCGACGACGCGGCCGGCGCACGGCGGGACGTGCTGGCGGGTGACGTGCGTATCGACCGGATGGCGACGCGCGACTCGGACGGGAACCGCATCCGGGTGCCGAAGGGCGCCATCCACCACTGGCGCGGCAGCGTGCTGATCCCGGGCGCCACGCTCGACGACGTCCTGCACGACCTGATGCACGGGGCCGACCTGACCGGGATGCAGAACGGCGTCGTCGAGTCGCGCGTACTCGATCGGGACGGTGACCGGCTGCACGTGTTCCTGAAGCTGCGCCGGAAGCAGTTGATCACCGTGCACTACAACACCGAGCACCGTGTGCGCTACACGCGCCACCGGCCGGATGCCGCGTCGAGCCGCAGCGTCTCGACCCGCATCGCCGAGCTGGTGGACGCCGGCTCGCCGGCGGAGCGCGAGAAGCCGATCGGGCGCGACCGGGGGTTCCTGTGGCGGCTGAACTCCTACTGGCGCTACCAGCAGACCGACGCCGGCGTCATCGTCGAGTGCGAGTCGGTCAGCCTGAGCCGCTCCATTCCGCGCGCCGTCCGGTGGATGGCGACCCCCATCGTCAACCGGACGGCACGGCAGGTGATGACCCGCACGCTGACCTCGATGGCCGCCGCGATGCACGGCCGGGGGCCGGCCGGGGTCGGGCCGGGGGGGGCCCCCCCCCCGCCCCCCGCCGGCCGGGGCCCCCGGCGGGCCGGCGGCGGGGGGCGGGGGGGGGGGGAGGGGGGGAGCGC
>VXME01000065.1 GCA_009861545.1 Acidobacteriota bacterium
CGGCGCCGCCGCCGGGCTGGCTAAGCCACTGTTAGGTGGCTCAGCCAGCATACCCCGTGTATAACACGGAGGCTGACGAGGGGTGGCTCCGCCCCCCTTCGATCCCCTGGGAAATGCACGCGCCTGATGCCGCGTTGAGGTCGCGGGCGGCGGCTTCGGAATCGGTCGGCTCGTCCGTCTCGGAGCGGCAGCCATTCACCGGCGCATGTACCCGCAGACCCGTTGGCCCTGTAGCGGTTCTTGTCTACAGGATGATTCGTAGATACGTTGATCTACAACTTCTTTTCCGGAGGAGCTTGTTGCAACCCGAATCGTCGAACCACGATGCAGATCTGAGGTCTCTCCTGACGAGAGCGGCCGCCGCCGCTTCCTACTCGGGAAGAAAGATGATGGAGTCCGCCGGCCTGAGTTGGCAGTCGCTCGCTGCATGGAAGGCCGGAACCCGAAGGCCCCGGGCCGAGAGTATCCACGCAGTCGGTCACGCCCTGCTGCTCCGCGGGGATCGGATCCGACGGATTGGCTTCGAGTTGATTCGGGCCGCTGAGCGGGAATCCGGTCACGGAAGGGTCTCCCCGGTGACCGATGATGGCCCGCAACAAGTCCTGTTCGCTCCGTCAAGGGCCACCGATGAGACGCTACGGCCCTCGGCAGGTGTCGGTAGTCCGAGGGGTTGAGTCGTGGATCGCGTAACGCGCGAGCAGCGTAGCAGCATGATGTCGGCGGTTCGCTCCAAGAACACGAAACCGGAACTCCTCGTTCGTAAAGAGCTACACGCCCGAGGCTACCGATTCCGGCTGCATCGCCGCGATTTGCCGGGCACCCCCGACATCGTATTCCCGTCCCGGAAGTCCGCGATCTTCGTCAACGGCTGCTTCTGGCACGGGCATGCGTGCCCGTCAGGCGCGCTACCTGCCACCAGACGAGCCTTCTGGAAGGCGAAGATCGACCGCAACAAGGATCGGGACGCCAAGAGCCGGGGCGAACTCGAAACGGGCGGGTGGAGCGTCCTTGTGGTGTGGGAATGTGAGCTACGGCAACCGGATGCGGTGGATCGTATCGCCTCTTGGCTTGATGCGGATCGAACCCGCGATCCTAGCCGGAATGGCGCACCATGAGGGGTTCGGAGCAGCCGATTGCGGTCGTGGATCTGTTCTCCGGTGCCGGAGGTATGTCCTTTGGCTTCAAGGCGCACGGCGCATTCGAGATGATCGGCGCGGCCGATGCGGAGATCGGCAAGCCCACTTCCGGCAACGGGCGGTTGCAGTGCAACACCACCTATCGCAATAACATCGGAATCGACCCCAAGCGGATCGACCTCGGGGAGGTTGCTCCGACCGATGTGCGCGGCGTATTGGGCATCGGCGAGCGTGCGGTCAATGTCTTGAGCGTGTGTCCACCTTGCACCGGCTTCACCCGAACCAACCCCCAGAATCATCTGCGGGACGACTGCCGCAACGGGTTCGTTCCCAAGGCCGCAGACTTCGCGGTGGCCTTGGACGCGGACATCGTAGTAATGGAGAACGCGCGCGAACTCATACGCGGCAACTTCCGGCACCACTACCGCGCCTTCCGCGAATGCTTGGAGAACAGCGGCTACAGCGTATTCGGGCGGAACTACCTGCTAAGCCGGTTCGGGCTCCCACAAATCCGCGAACGGGCCATTGTCATCGCTACCCGCGAAGGGCTGCCCCTCTACACGCTGGAGAGCTTGTGGGACGGCTGGAGCGTGAAGGAAAGCGCCAGCACGGTTCGTCGGGCGCTCTCGGTCGCCTCGGGAGCGAAGGACGCAGACCACCGTTACCCAGGATTCGGATCGGAAACGGTCAAGCGCCGACTAGCCGCCATTCCCCGTGACGGCGGCTCTTGGATGGACCTGTTGGACCATCCTGAAGCCGAAGAACTGCTGACCGGATCCATGAAGAGGATTGCGGCAGCCGAGAGATTCGGGTCTTATCCGGACGTCTACGGTCGGATGGCTTGGGACAGGCCCGCCCCTACGATCAAGCGCGAGTGTGCCCATATCGGGAATGGGAGGTACGCCCACCCGGAACGGGACCGGCTTTGCACGGTTGCGGAAATGGCAGTCCTCAACGGGTTCCCCCACAACTACCGGTTCAACGGCTCGTCGCTGGCAAACACTTACCGTCATATCGGGGATGCGGTTCCCCCGCTGATTTCCTATCAGCTCGCGCACCTCTGCCGCTGGATCCTGACGAACGAGCGGCCCAGCATCCTGGAGCTCGTCTTGGCCGACACGAGTCTGCGAGTTTCCGATCTGTTGGGCGAAGCGGCATGACTAGCCCACCGGACTCCACGGAACAGAGATACCTCGACGAGCTACTCGCTGCGATGCGTGGTCCCTGCGAGGCCACGTTCCCCGCATACCCGGTTGCCGATACCCTTCCCGAACTGAAGTTTCCATCCGACACGCCCTCCGCTCCAACCCCGTCATTCCTCAGCGAGCGGTTCGAGAAGGAATTCCGCACGACACTGCTCATTCACCACTACTTTCTCAAGGCCCCGCTGGCGAGGAACTCGTTCGAGGCGGCGTTCGTTCGGGCGGCGCGCGCAGGGGGTCACGACATCCAGAAAGCACCCGAAGGTCAGCGCTTCTGGGATGTCGAGATGGACGGCCAACGGATCAGCCTGAAGTCCACGTCAGCGAAGGACCTACGAGTCGGATCACTGCACATCTCCAAGCTGTGTGAGGCCGCATGGATCCAGGACGCCCGCAGTGCCTCCCACCGAGAAAGGAACACCAAACAGTTGTTCGCAGAGTACACGGCGACGGTGAACGCCATCATTCAACTGCGGCTGTTCAAGAAGAAGGGGCTCTACGAAATGGTGAGGATACCGACCTCCGTCTTGGCTCAAGTCGCCGATGTCCCTCGTGTCGAATTCGCGTCTGAAGGCCCATCCATCGGCATCCCGGTTGGCCAAGATCCGCCGGACTTCACGTTGAAGCTCGACAGATCAGACGCGAAGGTCACACTGGCGAGAATCGACAAGAGGGTGTGTACCGTCGAAGGAACCTGGCGGCTCGCACCGCAGACACCGCGTTAGGCTAGCTTGGTCATGGCGCGTCGGAGATCTCGACCAACTGGACCGACCGAGCCGTGCGAGCGATACGTTAGGCTTGCTCCTCTGGATGTCGAGCAAGAGATGGCCCTCGCGCTTTCTGCCCGGGCTTTTTTTTCTCCGTCAAACTACCAGAAGAGCTGCCAGACCATCGGCAAGGTACCATCATCCCGCAGCATCCTCCCGCTGTCAGGTCTTGACTTCATGGAGTTCCTGAAGGCTACCGAGCTGATAGGAAATCCTGATCGATACATCTACCAAGTGCGGCACCTGCTCGAACGAATGACAGCGAACAACATCCTCGTCGAAGTATCCGGGGCCGACTCAAGCTACGTTATGATGCCCAAGAGCTACTACGCCCTGAGCGAGATTTCGACGATACGCAGTGCCGGTACGCTCTGGCTAGGTAAGACACTGGGTGGCCGATTCCTCCACCGCCAGATTTCGCCTGCGATCGTACAGATCGCAGGCAAGAACGCCGAAGGTGAGGCCAGAGCCGGTAGCGGACTCGTCTTCGATCCTCATCACATCTTGACCTGTCGCCATGTCGTTTCAGAAATGCAGGTTGACCAGACACAGAGCTTCCAAGGCCGCGAAATCGCGATCGACGCTAAGGCTATCGCCGAGCACGAGGCTCTCGATGTCGCCGTTCTGCACGTCCCAGAACCGCTTCACGCGGTCGCAGGGCTTGCGTTTCTCGAACCGTTCGTCACGCAGACGGTATACACTTTCGGGTATCCTCGGATTCCTTGTGCGCTGCCTACGGAAGACGGCAACTCGCCCCTCGTCGTGCAGCGGGGGGAGGTGACTGCCTCCGCAGTCTCCATGATCGGCACCGCGGACCTCTTCCTCTACTCGGCGATTGCTCGTCCTGGCAACAGCGGAGGTGCGCTCGTATCTGACGAGGGGTATGTCGTCGGCATGGCAACCGATCTCACCGAAGGACAGTACTGCGACGTGTCGCCGTTCTTGCCGCACTACGCGGGCATCCCTGCCCAAGTCATTTCGCGCGCAGTCGACGAAATGGACTTGGGAGTGCAGGTCCCGTACGAGACCTTCGATTGACCGTCGCTTCGGTCGGAGGCGCTGGGTCCGGCGCGGCCCTTCATATCGAGGACAGGCAGTTTCGTGGACTCCGGCACGGCGTCCAAGCGGCGCAGCCCATTTGTCGGAAAGCTGTGGGCGGCTCCGGGGAGGAGGGTGCCAAGTAAGCGTTCGGTCAGGCCGTGGAGGAGCGGTTCGGTCGGCATCCTCCTCGCAGTCCCGATGGAGGTGGAGAGGCCGCTCGTCGGCGGATCGGTCGCCACCGTGGACGAAACGCGGCGGGGATTCAAAGCTACGACTTCACCGAACGCTTACGGTCCGGGGAGGTCTTCGGAGGCCCAATGTGTTCCCGTTCGAGAACATGGATGGAATGTGGGGATACCGGACCACGCCATCTCTAAGTGATTTGTATAAATAGCTTTATGCGACCACATCTACGAAGGTGACGATCACGGCGAGCGACGACGAGCGGGCGACGGCGACCCAGCAGGTGAGCGTGACCGTGCCCCAGCCGAACCGCGCGCCCCGTCCGGAGGGCGCCATCCCCGCCCAGACGGTCGAGGTGGGCCGAGGCGCCACGGTGAACGCTTCGCGCTACTTCAGCGATCCCGACGGGGACGTGCTGACGTATGCCGCTTCGTCGTCCAACGGAGGGGTCGCCGGAGCCTCGGTGTCGGGCTCGACGGTCACAATCACGGCCGTGAGCCCGGGGAGCGCCACCATCACCGTGACCGCTCGCGACCCGGACGGTCTCACGGCGACGCAGCAGGCCCGCGTCACCGTCCCGCAACCCAACCGCGCCCCGCGTCCGGTGGGGACCGTCCCGTCCCAGACGCTCAATCCGGGCGGCAGCGCCACGGTGAACGCATCGCAGTACTTCAGCGACCCCGACGGCGACCCGCTGACGTATTCGACGATTTCGTCGAACTCGGGCGTCGCCACGGCGTCGGTGTCGGGCTCGACTGTCAGGATCAGGGCCATGAATGCCGGGAGCGCCACGATCACGGTGACCGCCCGCGATCCCGGCGGATTAAGCGCGGCGCAGCGGGTGAGCGTCCGCGTCCAGTCGGCCGGAGCGCCGGATCTGGCCGTGTCGGTCTCGCCCACCAGCGTGAACGCTTCGCCGGGCGACACCATTCCGGTCACCTTCACGGTGCGCAACCGCGGCAACGCGGCTGCGGCGGCAACCACCTTGCGCGTCCTGCAATCGAGCGACGCGACGATATCCACGAGCGACTCGGAGTTGGGGGAAATCAACGTCCGGGCGCTCGCCGCTCAAGGCACCTTTAGCACCGACGGGCTTCGCATCATCTTACCCCCCAATGCCTCCGGCACTCTCTACTTCGGCGCATGCGTCGACGCGGTATCCGGAGAATCGAACACCGGCAACAACTGCTCTTCGGCGCTCAGGGTGACCGTGGACGGGTCAGGAGCGCCGGATCTGGAGTTCACGAACGTCACTCCGACCTCGGTGACAGGGTCGCCGGGTGGATCGGTGCAAGCCGACTTCACGATCGAGAACACCGGGAACGCGACGGCGCCGGCCACCACGATCCGGCTCTACCGGTCGAGCAACTCGACGATCTCGACCAGCGACAGCGAGATCGGCACCACGGCCTTGCCCAGTCTCGGTGCAGGGCAGAGCGGGACCATCACGGGAACCGTTCGGAATCTGAGTTCCGGCACGTTCTACTTCGGGCTTTGCGCCGACGCCGTGTCCGGCGAATCCGACACCAACAACAACTGCTCGCGGGGCGTCCGCGTGACCGTGGGTGGCTCCGGCGGCCCCGATCTGGTGGTGGCCGTTTCGAGGTCGAGCGCGACGGTGGCACCGGGAGGCAGCTTCTCCTACGGCGTGACGGTGCGCAACCAGGGCGGGGCTTCGTCGGCTGCGACCCGTCTCAGGAGCTATGTGTCCTCCGACGCGACCATCTCGACGAGCGACAGCGAGTTCGGAAACCCGTTCAACGTGCCTTCACTGGCTCCCTCCGCCGAAGCTAGGGACACCATCACCATCACGATCGGTGCCAACGTGCCCCAAGGGACGATCTACGTCGGAAACTGCGTCGACGCCGTCTCCGGCGAGTCGAACACAAACAACAACTGCTCGTCGGCCATCAGGGTCACGATACAGACGGGCAGCAGCAGCGACACGACGTACACGACCGGGCAGACAATCGAGACGCTGCCGACCGGCTTCTGGAGTCCGGACCAAACAGATGGCGGAATCGTCTTCCAGTTCTCCAACGGCGTGGCGACGGTGCGGTTCAGCGGCACCAGTTCCTACATCGTCGAAAACAATATCCGGTACAGCTGCCTGAGCACGGGCGGGTGCGAGATCGTCAACCGGCAGGTGACCAAGGGCAGCATCCGGGCCAGCAGGCAGTCGGGCGGCAGCCTGATCGCAGAACCGCAATGGCAAGGTCTGCTGCAAGCGGTCGGCGCGGACGGGGCGTTGGTGCCCGTGCCATCCAGTGACGATCCGCCGCGCATCCGCGCGGTCGAGGGCATCCTGCGAATCAAGCCGGGCGGCGAGCCCGAGGATGCCGGTCCGGCCCGGAGCGCGGTGGTCGGCGCAACTATTCTCGTCACGAAAGGAAGAGCGCCATGAACCGTGTTCGACTCCGGGGGGCCGTGATCGCCTTCGTTCTCGCGGTTGCCGCGTGCGCCGAAATCACGGGCGCGTCCGCGTGGCAATGCGACGTGACCCTCTCCATGGACAACCGCACCGCATCCGGGTCCGGGTCGGGCTCGACGCAGCAGGAGGCGCTCGACGAGGCGCTGTCCACCGCCTGCGCCCGGCTCGGGCTCGCGGGCGCGGCGCTGAGCCGCTGTGAGGCGGGCGGGAATCCGGGCGCGGCGTCCTGGTCCAGCAACTACGACTGCGAGACGACTTGAGGGGCCATCCGCACAGGTCGCCATCGCCTCGACCGCGGTTTCTCCGCTCACCGATGAGAAACGCTAACGACCCGGCGCGCACGGGCACGGCCTTGCTTGTCTTGCTGACAGTGGCCGCTTGCGGCGACAGCACTGCGGAGCCGTCGCCCACCGCTCCTGATCCGCCCCGCGCGACGAGAGTGACGGTCACGCCCGCGACCGCCCGGCTGACGGCACTGGGCGAGAGCGTGCGGCTCGCGGCCGAGGTACTTGACCAGAACGGACAGACTATGGCGGGAGCCGCCGTGACCTGGTCCAGCAGCGCCACCGCAGTGGCGACGACGGACGAGAACGGGCTAGTGACGGCGGCGGGCAACGGGACGGCGACAATCACCGCGACCGCGGGCTCCGCTTCGGGCTCGGCGGCCGTGACCGTGGCTCAAGAGGTGAGCGCGGTCACCTTGACGCCGGCCGTGGACACGCTGGTCGTGGGCGACACGCTTCTGCTCACTGCGGCGGCGACGGACGAGAATGGACACGAGGTGGCGGGGTTGGCGTTCGTTTGGGTGAGCGAGGACACGCTCGTGGCCGTGGTGGACAACGCGGGTGTAGTCACTGGGATCGCCGCCGCCGACGTGGTGGTCACGGCCACATCGTCGGGGATGACGGGTGCTGCGGCTCTCACGGTGGTGCTACCGGTACCGACAACCGTCGGGGTGACGCCCGATACGGTGGTGTTCACGGCCATCTCGCAGACCGCGCAGCTGGCTGCGGAGGTGCGGGACCAGATCGGACGAGTCGTGACAGACACACCCGTGTCCTGGGCGAGCGACGACACGCTGGTGGCAGACGTGGATTCGGCGGGACTGGTGACCGCGGCAGGCAGCGGCACGGCGGCGAGCGCCGCCCGGGCGGGTGAGACAGGCGCAGAGGCGCTGGTGATCGTGATGCAGTCGACGGGTTCGGTTGTCGTGTCTCCGGCGGCAGACACGGTCGCGCTCGGAGACACGCTGAGGCTTGTCGCAGCGGCCCTCGACGGCAACGGGCACGCGATCGAGGGAGCAGAGTTCCGTTGGTCGTCGAGCGACCCCGGCGTGGCGGCCGTGGACGACTCGGGGCTCGTTCGGGGCCGAGCCGAGGGCAAGGCCACGATCACGGCGTGGTCGGAAGATGTTCAGGGCACTTCCGAGATCACGGTCGAGAACACGGACCGGGCGACGCTGGTGGCGATCTACCAAGCCACGGACGGGCCGAACTGGCGGGACAACGCCAACTGGCTGACCGACAAGCCCCTTGGGGAGTGGTACGGGGTCGAAACGGATGCGGACGGGCGGGTCGTGGTACTGGATCTTTCCGGCAGTCAGGATATACACGCGCCGGGCCAACCCATTGTGAGGCAAGGTCTTTCGGGCTCGATTCCGCCGGATTTGGGCAATCTCGCCAAACTGCGAAGTCTCCAGTTCAGCTACAACAACCTGAGGGCAGGAATCCCCCCTGCTCTCGGCAATCTCCCAAACTTGGAAGTGTTGCGGCTAAATGACAACCAATTGACCGGCCCGATTCCCTTCGAACTCGGCAATCTGGCCAAGCTGGAGACTCTGGACCTTGCCCGCAACGACCTTTCGGATCCGATTCCGCCATCAATCGGCAACCTGCAAGACCTGACGTACTTGTGGCTTAGCCTCAACGACCTTTCGGGACAAGTCCCAACCGAACTCGGCAATTTGGCCAAGCTGGAGATTCTGGACCTTGCCCACAACGACCTTTCGGGCCCGATCCCGCCATCAATCGGCAACCTGGCCAGCCTGTGGAGACTGGCTCTCTACAACAACAGCTTGACTGGCCCGATCCCTCCCGAACTCGGCAACCTTGGCAACCTGAGGCAACTGTGGGTCAGGGACAACGATTTCTCCGCCTCACTTCCGCCTGAGCTTGGAGACCTTGGAGGGTTGACGTCGATTGATCTCCGCAACAACTCCCTCTCTGGCGCGATCCCCGACAGCTTCCTGCAACTCAACAGCCTGTGGTCCTTCGAGTTCGGCGGGAACGCCGGTCTCTGCGCGCCGGGCACGTCTGCCTTCGCGAATTGGATTGAGAGGATCGAGCATCGCGACGAGGGGCCCTATTGCAACGAGGCGGACGCGGCGGCACTGGAACTCCTGTACAACGGCACGAACGGCGCGGCTTGGACTGCCTCGGATGGATGGCTGAGCGACCGGGCCGTGGAGGAATGGTACGGGATCACAGCCGACTCCCTGGGTCGGATAACGGCGCTCGATCTGACCCGCAACGGCCTGACCGGTCGGCTGCCGGGCGAACTCGGCAACCTGGCCGCCTTGACCCGCCTGCGGATCGGGGACAACGCGCTGGCCGGTCGCCTGCCGGCTACCCTCAGCCGCCTTTCGCTTGTCGAACTCCGGTATCCGGACACGAAGCTGTGCGCGCCATCGGAGGCATCCTTCCAGACGTGGCTGGCCGGTATACCGTCGCATGAAGGCACCGGCGAGGAGTGCGCTCCGCTGACGGACCGGGAGATTCTTGAGATCTTTTACGACGCAACCGGTGGACCAAATTGGACGAACAGCGACAACTGGCTCAGCGACACTCCGTTGCGCGACTGGTTCGGAGTGTATGCTGACGGCGAAAGGCTGGAACACCTGTTCCTCAGCGGGAACAACCTGAGCGGCCGCCTGCCACCCGAACTCGGCAACTTGGGCGACCTGACCGTGTTGTGGATCGCTGAAAACGACCTCGGCGGTCCGATCCCCCCGGAACTGGGCGACCTGACCAACCTGACTCAGCTGCATGCCTCCGTAAACAGCTTCACGGGGCCGATCCCCGCCGAACTGGGCGATCTCTCCAGCCTAAGGTGGCTGAACCTATTTTCCAACGATCTATCAGGTCCGATCCCACCGGAACTACAGACAATTTTGTAAACTGCTATGTGTCAACGTGTTACATAGTATATTGCTATGCCCGTACCACTTACAGTATGCAGAAATGAGCGGGATTTCATGCGACGGC